>NZ_CDLCQJ010000087.1:0-22281 GCF_975850365.1 Candidatus Hodarchaeum mangrovi
GTCCTCTTTCTATTATCAAAGAAGAGTCTTTTTCTAGAATCACTTCAATTTTTTCTAGACTAGGCGAATCAGAAGTGACAATCACTATTCCAATTATCATAATTTTCATACCTTTTAAATTATTATTTTTAAAATTTCCACGGAGATCTTTCTCTTCGTCTTAACCATAAATCGGGTATTGGAAACCGTTTTCTCATCAAGTGAAAAAAAGCATCAACTTCTGTCTCTTTTATCTTTGCTCTGGCATCAGCTTCAACAATTGGCGCAGGAATCCCATAATTTTTATAATACTGAGAAAGAGGTAAAATCGTTTCTGCTAAGATATTAATCTCCTTGATCATTTCTTTAGTTTCTTTTTGGAGTGGCTGAAATATCTCTACTCTAAGAGGAATATCAAAACGAGCTGTTTTTAAATAGAAGTTATAGAACGCGAATTTTTTAGCGAAATCTTGTGAGACATTAAAATCAAGTTTAAGAACCATTGAACGATATTGAAAGTCTAAAAGATAGTAAAAAAGATCCATATCACGAGAATTATTAATAATATTTCTATAATCAAGTTCCAATAGTTCAGGCATTCTATCTATCATAAAAGGAAGAATTCTGCCGAGAAATTTAGTCATTAAGCTCATTTTACTGTCTTTAACAATCCATGCTAGCTTGACAGTCTTTTTCCTTGCATTAAAAATCAATTCCTGAAGTATTGATAGATAAGTTTCATAATAATTAATAATCTTCTGATTCGAAGTTAAAGGTTTATTAATAACTGGGCTACCATCAAGTAATAAAACATCGATCTTTTTCTCACTTAATTCAAGAATCTGCAACGCTACTTGAAGTTCTGTAATAGCACGACGTAATGTACCCAAATGTTCAAAATCTAAAGAAGAAAAAGCAGAATCTGAAATTGTTATTTCGAGAGGGGGAATTTTCGCAGGGTAATAAGTAGTATTTTGAATACCTTCAGGAGTATAAGTGATAAATACTGCTACTGCACGAAAGAGGAAAATATCAAAACCTATAAGTAGACGAGAAATATGTCCTCCATCTATACCCCCAATTGTTAAACCTGAGATATCAAGTGGATTAAGGGAAGAGAAAATATAATGATCAAAAGTAAAAGATTGAAGATGAGTAGGTAAAGATTCTAAAGAAGGACTGTACTGTTTTAGAACTCGACAAAACTGAACTTTATCCTTATTAAATTCAGAAATTTTATTGAGATGATAATGAATATCTTTAAGAGTCTTGACAGCTGTGTTCTGGATGATAAAACCACTCCTTTAAATTGTTAAATCCATTGTGATTGTAATAGTTTAAGTTATGGCTAGAAGAAGGATTATTTTTCACATAATCATCTATTTTTAATACTTGAATGATACCAAAATTATGAAAATTACAAATTTATATAACCTCAAAAAAAAGACACCAAACCTAAGCCATTTTAAAATCGTTAATTATTTCCTAAAAATAATTAAGTCACTAAACTCTATAAAAGATCGTAGATTATATGGTTCAACAAATAAAATATCGAAGAAAAAGGTAATAATTACCTTTCTGGGCATGTGTAACTCTCTTACTACCTCTCAATTGTCTTTAACCAAATTAGGTTTCTTTCTGTATGATTTAAATAATGTCCCAATAGTCGCTTCTACTGGGTTCTAGTTGGTTTTGACACTTAGAACCTGTTTTAAATTCCTGCATTAGAACCAATAATCTTTTGTAATATTGATTATAGGTTCTTTATCTATATAAATAAGTTGAAGGTCAAGATCCCACGTATAAATAAAGGATGAATAGTATATGGCTAATATTTCGGAAAAAAAACCCGATTCTGAAAAATATCGATTGCTCAATATTCGAAAAAACCTTAGACAAAAAATACCATCTTTTCGAAGAATCGAATCTTGGCGCTTAAAAAGGATTAAAAAAAGTTGGAGACGACCACGTGGGATTGATTCAAAGGCCCGTGAGAAGAAAAAAGGATGGCCTATAATTCCAATGGCTGGTTTCCGCAGTCCTAAAGAAATACGATATAAAACGCGTTCTGGGAAGGAAGAAATATTGGTTTTCTCGGCTGCAGACCTTTCATTGATAGATCCAACTTCTCAAGTTGTAAGAATTGCTTCTAATATTGGACAAAGGAAGAAGGAACGTATCATAATGGAAGCAGAGTTGCAGAATGTCCGGATTATAAACCCAGTAGTTGCAAAGGTTAAAGTAGATTTAGGCGATCTTGAAACCGAGTTAGATCTAGATGAAGAGCTTCTGGAAGATATATCAATCGATGATCTAGAATTAGATGAAGATAACAAGGGTGAAGAAGAATGAATTTAACCCCTCAGAAAAAAATAGCAGCAAGGATTTTGAATGTGGGTATAAATAGAGTTTGGATAAATCCGGAAGTCGAGGAAGATCTTTCACTTGCACTTACTCGTGCTGATGTAAGGAAACTAATAGATGACGGAGTAATTCGGAAAAAACCAACTATTGGTGTTTCCCGAGGAAGATCAAAAATGTTAAAGGTCCAAAAACAGAGAGGACAACGACGCGGACATGGAAGCAGAAAAGGAAAATTAGGGGGTAGACAACCAGGTAAAGAACTCTGGATGAATAAGATTAGAAGCCAAAGACGTTATTTACAGGGCTTAAGAGATAATGATCTTATTCAACCCTCTCAATACCGAATGTTTTATTCTAAAGTTAAAGGGAACTCTTATCGTAATGTAGCTCATCTAAAAAATACGATTGAAGATTTGGGAATAATTAAAAAACCAAAAAAGAAAAGGAGATAAGAACATGGCAAGAAATGCAAGGTATAGAGTACCCTATCGACGAAGAAGAGAAGGGAAAACTAACTATCATTTGCGATTAAGACTAGTTAAAAGTGCAACAACAAGAGCTGTTGTAAGGGTTTCAAATTCCCATAGCTTAGTGCAATTTGTTGATGCACATATTAATGGGGATCAGACACGTTGTGCTGCTCATACACGAGAATTAAAAAAATTTAATTGGTCTGTTGCCACTTCAAATATCCCAAGTGCTTATCTGGTAGGATATCTAGCAGGAAAAAAAGCATTAAAAAAAGGAATTTCAAACGCAATACTGGATATAGGAATTAATCCTCCTATCTATGGTTCTCGAGTTTTTGCAGTGTTAAAAGGAATAGTAGATGCAGGAATTGAAATACCACACTCAGATAAAATATTTCCTTCAAAAGAACGATTAAATGGAGAACATATAGCTGAATATGCAAAAAAGATCAAAGGAGAAGATGAGAATTTATATAAGCAGTATTATTCTGGTTATATAAATCAAAATATCAATCCAGTAGATTTACCAAAATTATTTGAAAAAACCAAGAATCAAATAACTTAGAGGAATAAGAAATTATCAATTATAGGATTGTGATTATTTTATGAGTAGAAGCAGAGGTAGAGATCGAGACCAAGAAATGGGAGCTCCAAGTTTTGATCTTGAATCATGGATCCCAAGAACTGAAGTAGGTCAAATGGTTAAAGATGGTACAATAACTTCAATATATGACATTTTCAGAGATAGTTTCAAAATTGATGATGTCGCTATCGTTGATCTTCTGGTTCCAAACCTGACTGAAACAGTATTAGATGTAGGCCGTGTTCAACGTCAAACAGATGCTGGTCGAAAAACCTTATTCATTGCAACGGCCGGTGTTGGGAATAAAAATGGAATAGTTGGTGTGGCTCAAGCTAAAGCAGCTGGTGTAGGAACAGCAATTCGAAATGCGATAATTCTTTCAAAGTTGAATATTATCCCCGTAAAAAGAGGGTGTGGAAGCTGGGAATGTACATGTAGTAATCCCCACTCAATACCGTTTGAGGTGGAAGGAAAAGTGGGTAGTGTTAAAGTTATTCTAAAGCCTGCACCAAAAGGATTAGGATTAGTTATTGGTGACGTTGCTAAAAGTGTTCTTGAATTAGCAGGGGTCTCAGATATTTGGAGTAATACTTTCGGAGATACCAGAACAACACAAAACTTTTGTAAAGCAACGTTTGAAGCCTTACGAGCAACATATAGCATTTCTCATTCGTCAGAATGGGGTGAATAGGATGGGACAAGAGACAATTAATCCAACAAATAGAATTGCAGTTATTCGAGTAAGAGGTACTGTTGATCGTAGTTATTCTATCAAAAAAACTCTTAATCTGCTTCGCTTGAACCGAACAAATCACTGTACAATAATTGATGATCGTGTAACCTTTAAAGGGATGCTTCAAAAAGCAAAAGATACATTAACCTGGGGTGAAATTGATTCTGAGACATTTAAGACTTTATTACTAAAAAGAGGGCAAGTTGAAGGAGGAGGACGATTAACTGATGAATATATTAAAGCTAATTCAAAATTTAAAAATATGGATGACTTTATCAAAAGCTTTCTTACTTTTAAAGCTGACATAAAAGATATAAAAGGACTTAAACCAGTATTTCGGTTACATCCGCCTAGGAAGGGGTATAACATTAGAGGCGTAAAAAAACCTTATACTCTTGGTGGAGCACTAGGCTA
This sequence comes from Candidatus Hodarchaeum mangrovi, assembly GCF_975850365.1. Lineage (NCBI taxonomy): Archaea > Promethearchaeati > Candidatus Hodarchaeota > Candidatus Hodarchaeia > Candidatus Hodarchaeales > Candidatus Hodarchaeaceae > Candidatus Hodarchaeum > Candidatus Hodarchaeum mangrovi. The sequence continues at coordinate 4,544 of NZ_CDLCQJ010000087.1, forward strand.
TAGAGGAAAAGAAATTAATAAATTAATTGATAAAATGGCATAAAGTGAAAAGAATGACAGTTAGAAGACCGAAAAAAGTACGTAAACAAAGAGGGAGTAGAACCCATGGATACGGACGAATTTCAGGTGGCCATCGAAAAAGTGGACAACGAGGAGGAAAAGGGGGAGCAGGAATTAAAGACCATAAACGTATTACCCGAATAAAAGCCTTAATCGATAGTCAAAAAGGCTTTACAGCTCCAAATCCAAACTTAACCACTCGAGCTATAAATATTGGAGATATTAACAGGCAAATTGAAAAACTGGTTACCAACGGTATGGCAACCAAAGAAGGAAAAGGATTTAAAATAAACTTAACAGAACATGGCATAACAAAGGTCATGGGAAAGGGACTAGTAACAAACGCCCTTCAAATCACTGTTGAAAACATAACTACAAAAGCACGAGAAAAAATTGAAACAGCTGGGGGAAAAGTAATCTTAACCTCAGAAGATAGCTAATCCGAGACCTATTAGGTAGTTAGACAAAATCAGAAGAAAAAAATCGAGAATGAAAAAATGGGCCGGTGGTCTAGCCCGGTATGACGGCTCCCTGACACGGAGCAGGTCGGCAGTTCGAATCTGCTCCGGCCCACTTACTTTTTGGTAAAATTCCAAATAGAGGAAGGGAATATTCGTAGAGATTAAATTAATATCAAAAAAGTGAACTTAGAGTAAACTTTATAAGCTCAAACAGGTTATTTCATGGACTGGGAGTTAAAAACCAGAATAGAAAGATAGAATAATGACAGGAACCCTTCTGAAGAAAATTGATTGCGTTATGTATTGTGTAAAAGATTTGGAGAAGGCAATACAGTTTTATACAGAGGTTTTCGGTCTGAAAATAGGATGGAAGGATAAAGAAGAAGAAATAGTGGGTTTAATTCTACCTGAAACGGATGCAGAAATAGTCCTTCATAAGGATACAACTCTACCAACGCCTGCTATTAGCTTCCAGGTAGAGAATGTAGAAAAATTTTGTAGATACTATCAAAAAGCAGGGTATAATATCCTTTTAGAGCCTATTGAGGTCAGATGTGGAAAATATGCCGAGCTCCAGGACCCCGAAGGAAATACAATCCCTATTATCGATTTGACCAAATTTGGTGGAAAACCCCAGTCCGATTAGAAGTGGTTTACATCGATGAGCTATGACCACAATACGCTAAGAGTGCATCTGTTGATGATCGCTAATATGATGGTACAAGACTTTGATCTCCCCTCAAAGGACGAGTACTCCCAAACACCTAATAGCCGTTCCCAAATGAAAGGAGAAGACTAAAATTGGACATTTGGTCAAAAAGATTGGGTGAAATCCTATTAAAACAGCGTCGGGAGGGGGATTTGAACCCCCGAGCTCGCAGAGCACTAACTTAGCAGGCTAGCTCCATACCAGGCTTGGATATCCCGACTGGTTGTTATGTTGGCTGTGGTTCTGTTTGTTGCTTCATGTAAAGTGTTTTATATTTCGTTTTTTTTCTTTTTTTCTGAGTGTGTGCTTCTATGGTCTTCTCTAATTTATTTATGCTTTTGCATAATTCGCATAGTCGTAGTTTTGTGCGGTTATTTGCGGATACTTGTATTGCCTTGCAGTGTAAGACTGTGCTTTTTAGTAAGATTACGGCCTCTGCTGCTTCTATTGGTATTCCTGAGGCGCAAAAGCATGTGTTGAAGTATGACGGGAATTTATTATTTTTTACGGATCTTGAAGATGTTCTTACCACTCTTCAACCAAATACTGTCTTTTTGGTGGTTGCTCAGAAATATGCTAAGGAACCTGTTCCTTTTCCCGATATTCATACCGCTCTTAACGTAGGTAAGGTGTTAGTGATTGTTGGTGGCTCTAGTCCTGGGTTAACCCGAAAGGAGCTGGATCTTGGTCATTGTATTTTTCTCCCAAGTGTTTTGTACGATCTCAATCCCATTGCTCAAACCGCGTTGTTTCTTGGAGGTTTACTTGCTTCCCATCCTGATGTCTGAAGTGAATTTTTTGCATTTTACTCTCTTCTATGCCTCTAGAGGAGCTATCTAAGATTTTTGTTGTTGTTTCAAGCTTGTGGAGGGGTAAGCTTCGCTAGAATCTTGGAGTGAAATAACATCCCATACCCTGTTATGAGGAGTAATAGTATCACTACCAGTAATCCATTCTGTGGAAAGACAATGACATAGATAATCAAGGTTACATCAATGATGACTCCAAGTATCCAATGAAAGGGTGTTGGGGCAAGGCCATTGTAGAATATGATAAAGGCTATCGTTGCTATAGTTGACGAAAGGATTATCAATGGGGGAAGATATTCATTCAAAGCTATAAGATCTAGAACCCCTAATCCACTTCCAACAAATAAGATCATGATTAGAATCCAAGTCATTATTCCGATATAAGAGAGAAGTGGGGGTGGTATTACTTTATCTAAGAGCCATGATCGTCGAGCCCATCCTGTATATACCTTAGTTTTTTCATCATAATTGTAAATTAAGAAGATTAAGTGGATTAACCCATGAAAAATTAGGAACCAGCCTAAAAATATTTGCTCTAATCCTGTTATCTCTAATATATTCATTTTTTTCACTCCATACGACAGTGTTGGTCTTTATGATTTATCTTTTTATAATTGTTATCATAAATAAAAATAGATAAGGAATAAAGCATAAAACTTCTTACCTTATGTGATTAAAATCTATTTTACTTTCCTAATATCTTTTCTTTTACCCAATGAAGGTATAGAACTCAAATCTTTACCAAAAGGGGTTAATAGAATACTCTATGATAAAAAATAAGATAATTTGTAATATATAGGTAAACCAGAAGGAATATTTCTCAGATATTGAACTGTCTACCTATTCAATACTTTTTTGTCTTAAAGAGCTTAATCCTTTTGTAGGCTACTTTGATTCTTGAGATGAGTTATGAGTCTATAATGTTGCTCCTCGATCTTTTCTGTGGTTGTGGTGGGTTTACTCAAGGTTTTCGTCAGGTTAGTAATGCATTTTCTATTGTATTAGGGGTGGATCAAGATTCTTATGCCCTTAATGCATATCAGATGAATTTTCCCCGAACTAAGACATTAGAATGTGATATTCGATCCCTACATAGTTTAGAGCTGTTAGAGCAATTGAACCATCAGTATCCTGATATAATCCTTGCCAGTCCTCCGTGTGAAGCGTTTTCGGGAGCCAATCCAAAGCGTTTGTCTAGAGGTTATAATCAATTATTCGAGGATGAGCGGGGTCGACTGGTGCTTGATGCTATTCGACTGATTATTGATTTAGAACCGCGGGTGTTTCTTATAGAAAATGTGTCTCAGCTTGCCTCTTCTACTCTCCAAGCACTTATTCGTTATGAATTCAGACATTCTCCCTATCCTGTGATCTATTTTAATCGCCTAGAAGCAGTGAATCATGGTGTACCCAGTTTTCGTAAACGTGTGTTTATTTCCAATGTTCCATTTAATTCAACGCAAGAAACGCCTATAGTGACAGTGAGGGATGCATTCACGGATTTTCCTGACCCTTTAGATGATTTATATCAAGAAACAATCCCCATTCCCTTCAAAATGGCTAAAAAACTCATTAAACTCCACCCTGGAGGTGCTTTGGTCTATTTTAAGGGAAGTCGAAATTCCACGTTACGTAATTTCATTCGTCTTGACTGGGAACACCCCAGTCCCACTGTTATGGGAAAAAGCCGCTTTATTCATCCTTCTGAGTCTCGATTTTGTACTATTCGCGAACATGCTCGTTTAATGAGTTTTCCTGATTCTTTTCACTTTTCAGGTCCCATTGAGCAGCAATACAACCAAATTGGTGAGAGTGTTCCTCCTACCTTAAGTTCCTTCCTTGCTAAGCAAATATTAAAAGAAAGTTTATGAAGTGAAGTCTAAATGGGTTATCCTGCATAGAAAGTCGTTTCTAGGGGTGTTAATGTCGCAAATTAAAATTCTCAGAAGAGAAGAATCATTACTCGAATTTGAAATAGAAGGAGAAGACCATAGTTTTCTAAACCTCCTACGTGAAGTCCTCAAAGATCAAGCTGGTGTTTTATTTACAGCTTATAGGTTTCCCCATCCTTTATTGGAAAATCCAATTTTTTATCTAAGAACATCAGAAATCGTTCCAATCGAAGCCTTAGGTGTTGCGTCCAAATCTATCATTCAAATGTGTGATGAACTAACGGAAATTATTCACTCCACGGTTAAAGGTAACTTTTAACGGAAACTTGGGTTAACAGTGGCAGATCTGAAGGATAAGCTGCAAAAGGTTCTTGATAGTAAAGCATCTCTCACTGATTTTATTTCTCAAAAGGATAATGCAAAATTAGGTGATGCTCTGGTGAACTTTCTTTATTCCCTTGCGAAAAGTCTAGCAACTAATCATGTAACAGGTATCAAAGTATCAGATTCTATCCTTGCCCAAGCGTATAAAACCTCGATCTGGTACGACCAAAAAGCATTATTGATTAAAGGAGACAAAGGAAGAATTGCGGACGCCATTGAGACCCTGATACTTTACTTCTGGGTGGTAAAGGATATTTCTCTTAATGAATTAGTTGAACCCTTAAGTCAAACCCTTAAATTCAAGGATCTTTCACATCCTCGCTTAGAACGAATAGCTGCTATTCAGGCCTTTCAGGAACTCTTAAATTTATTATTTCTAAAACAATAACGAAGACCTAACAAGAGGGGTTATAGATATTGGCTCATACGGGCAAGAAAACTGCCTTTCTTATCTAAGACTTTTTGGGTAGCCTTCTTAAAATCATCAAACGTTACCATAGTCCGTTTTTCCCGAATTGCAAACATTCCTGCTTCCTGAGTGATTGCACGAATATCTGCTCCCGATGCCTGTGTTGATTCACTCGCCAAGAAGGCAAAATCCACTTTAGAGTTCACATTCATCCCTCGTGAATGGATTTTAAAGATCTCCAGTCGTTCCTCTTGATTTGGGAGTGGAAATTCGATATGTCGATCAAATCGCCCCGGTCGTAGTAAAGCGGGATCCAAGATATCGACTCGGTTGGTTGCCCCAATTATTTTTACATCACCTCGTGGAGAAAATCCATCTAATTCACTCAATAACTGCATCAGGGTTCGCTGAACTTCTCGATCTCCACTCGTGGCAATATCAAGTCTTTTACTTCCGATAGCGTCGAGTTCATCAATAAATAATATACTTGGAGAATTATCCCGAGCATAGGAAAACACTTCTCGCACCAATCGTGCGCCTTCCCCTATATACTTTTGAACCAGCTCGGACCCAATCACCCGAATAAATGTAGCTTTGGTCTCGCGTGCGACCGCTTTTACCATCAGTGTCTTTCCTGACCCTGGTGGACCATGTAGTAAGACCCCTTTGGGTGGTTCAATACCCACCTTCTCAAACAGCTCTGGATTAAGTAGTGGTAATTCTACCGTTTCCCTAAGCTCTTGCAATTGCTCTTTTAATCCCCCAATATCTTCATAAGACTCCGTTGGTTTAGTATCTATTTCCATAGAACGAACTAATGGATCACGACTTGTAGGAAGGACTTCTAATATAGCAAAGTTCCGTTGATGGAGAGCCACTCGTGCGCCAGGAGTCAGGGTTTCGCTTGGAATGGAAGAATCGATCACAACTACAAATGATGGCCCCGTAGAACTTTTCACTATCGCTTTGTTGTCATCTAATACCTCTTGGAGAGTTCCTGTAAATAAAGGAGGTTGTCGTAATTTTTGAAGTTCTAATTTTAGATTGTCTCTTTCCTCCTCAAGCTTGTTCCGCTGAACCTCTAATAATTGTCGTTCAGTCTCTAAAGCACGAATCCTGCGCTCCATGGTGCGGGTATAAGAATCAGCGAATTCATCGAAAGTTGATTTTTTATTTTCCACTGTGTCTGGCATGAAGTTCCCTACATCTTAATCTGCTTTCAGTCGTGTATTAAAGCTTTACGAAAGTTACCATTGGAAATAGTATCAGAGACTGTTGTTTCCACTTAGTCTCCAGACAGGGTGTTTCGGAAGAGTTTTTACCTGTCAATATTACATTGTCATGAACCCTTTATTTTTGTTTCTTTTCGAGCTATACATAAAAAACTACTTAATTTTTTATATTATCCTGAACTAGTTAGTAATGGGATGCATACAGAAAAAAACCATCTGTTTACACCATTTTGAAGATTTAATGGTTAGTTATTTAACAACTTCACAGAATGGACTATAACTTAAGCTTTGAATTTTTATTTGATGGTCAAAATCTTAAAACCCCTTTCCAGAAAAATCGTTTATGAAGAGGAAGTAGAATAATTGTCCCGGAATCAACCATGTGAAATGTGTGGTGCAGAAAGTCCCGTTACTTTGGTTGAAATTGATCGTGTAAAGCTCTATGCTTGTGCTAGATGTGCGAAGTTTGGTACTCCTGTCCAAAAGAAACCAGAAAAACGACCATTTAAGCCTCCAACAGCCCCAAGACCAACTCAACGTAGTTCTCCCAAACCTGAAAGACAATACAAACCACCTAAGAAAGATTTTCTCCACGATAAGATCCTTGTCGATGGATATGGCGAAATTATCCAAAATGCTCGAAGAGACAAGGGACTAGGAAGAGCAGAATTTGCTCAACTTATAAAAGAGAAAGAAACCCTCCTAGCTAGGATAGAAGCTGAAAAAGTATTACCCACTGACATAATAATTGCAAAAATCGAACGTGAGCTCGGAATCGAACTAAAAACAGAAATTACAGATGAAAAAACTATTGTAGATGATTTTATACCAAAAGCTACCACAATTGGTTCAATTGCAAAGATAAAACGTAAAAAACAGGAAAAATCCTCCGAAAATTGACCTAAAAAAACTCTAGATTTATCTGATACAGAAATTGATGGAAAAAAACTGAAAAATCATTCTTTTAAACAAATTTCACCTAGATAAAATTTAACAACCTGAGGCAAGGACGGTTAAGATGAGCATTGAGAGATGATAGAGCTCTCTGAGTTAATGAATAATTATTCTTATATCTTTCAAAAATAATAAACATAAAAAGAGTAGATAGAATTGGTGATGCTTGATCCACTAGCAAATGCTATGTCCACGATAGCCAATGCAGAAATTTTAGGGAAAAAAGAAGTAGCGATCCGACCTGCAAGCCGTATAATTGCTAATGTCTTACGAGTAATCCAAAAATATGGAGCAATCGGAGAATTCGAAGTCATGGAAGATTTATGGATAATTTCAGTTCAGCTCTTAGGACGAATAACAAAAATTGGGGTTATTAAACCACGATATCCAGTTAAAGTTTCTGATTACGTAGAATGGGAAAAGCAGTACCTTCCAGCACGAGACATGGGAATATTAGTTGTATCAACATCCGAGGGAGTCATGTCTCACCAAGAAGCAAAGGAACGTAACCTTGGAGGAAGATTACTAGCTTATGTGTATTAGAGGATTTAGGAAGGACTAAATAATGCGACATCATTCAATAGAACGAGTAATTAAAGTCCCAGAGAAGGTGACTGCTACCCTTAAACCTACTCGAGACGGACAGGAAATCCACATCGAAGGACCAAAGGGAAAATTATCCCGTGTATTCAATCGATTACAGGTTAATTTAACTCAAGAAAAGAACACCTTGAAAGTTCAGAACTACTTTGGGAGTAAAAATGAGGCATCAATGGTAGGAACAATTGCTGGACATATTCAAAATATGATTACTGGTGTCACGAAGGGGTTCACATATAAAGTCCAAGTAATAACCTCCCATTTTCCTGCTACTGTAGAAGTTCAAAAAGAAGTTATACTAATAAAAAATCTTTATGGTCGCCGTGATCCTATTCGTGTCCCTGCAGATGCTGATGTAACTACAAAGGTTGAAGGAGATCTCGTAATTTTTACAGGAATCGATAAGGAGAAAGTTGCTCAAGCAGCTACCAGATTAGCAGAAGCTACCCGGTTGCGTGGAAAACGGGGAAAGGACCCTACAGTATTTCAAGATGGACTCTATGTAGTTTATCCCTAAGGTATTTTTAGAATAATCCCTTTTTTTCGCTGAAATTACCTTTGCTTCCCCAAACAAAGATTATTTGGGAATTTGTATTAATCTATGATTTTATTTCTATTAATTACATCCTTTGATTAATTTTAATTTCAAAATAATTTTCTATTTGTATATTGTCTTTTTAAAACATCCAAATTAGAATATAAATTAATTTAAAACTAATCTTATTAAACAAAGAGAAGAAAACGGCACCAGCAGGACTTTCACTCCAAAAAATCCTCTTTTGGGGCTTTGAACCTGCGACCACCCGGTTAACAGCCGGACGCTCTACCTAACTGAGCTATGATGCCATTGTTTTGTGTTTCATGGGCCTGGGGGGATTTGAACCCACGAACCAACCGGTTATGAGCCGGTCGCTCTAAACCAGACTGAGCTACAGGCCCTTTTAGCTTCTTTTTGATTTTGGAGTTTACAATAGTGGATTATTAATGTTTAATCCTTCTAAAACTATTCTTTATTACAATTTTCTAGATTATATTTAATTTTTTAATTCTTGTGTGAACTACCACTAGCTAAAGCAAGTGGCTTCCTACGAGTTCACAGAACCCTGATCTATCAGAAGCGAGGAAAAGATTGTTTTACCATTGGCTTTGTATCTGTGAAGTTTTAGCTAAAATAGTTCATTAAATTTCTAATTCTTTTTTAGGTTTGTTCAGATTTATTTTCAGAGTCTAACACCTTATGTACCGAGATAAATGCTTCTAATACAGGTTGAATTAATTTAAATGGAATATTTTTCGTTGCGATCATTGCACATACGAGAATCATGTCAATATATTCAAGTTCCTCTTCTTCGAATTTTTCTTCGGAGATAATAATTCCTATAAATTGTGATGCCACTTCAGGAAACTCGGGGTCTTCTGGGGGTACCCGATTCATAACAATCTTTGTACTTCGGATCATGGCCAATCCTGTGTCAATGTAAGCGTTAGTAAGGGGAACATCAAAGAAGTCAAGATTAAATAGGAGCTCTTTGACTTCTTCTGTAGTTGGATCTTCCTCAGCTTGAAAGATAGCAGCTTTGGTGATATTTTCTAAATAAAGTACAAGATCTATCTTCTTAAAGTAATTATCTACTCTTATCAACCGTTTTGTAGTTAATCTTACATCGTGATAATAGATGTTATCACAATCATCGCCTAAATGGCTTATGACTTGTAGGAGGGTAAAAATAGCCCTTCCAAATAGATTTATTAAATGTATCTGTCCAGAAATTGTCACATGCTTTAAGTCTCGCACTAGAATCATAATTGATAGTTGCAATAACCCTTGAAAGAAATGCCCTGTCTGTGTTTCCTCTTCATCTAAAATTTCTTCCAGCTCTGCTATCTCATCTTTATCAATATTATATTCTTTCATTAGCTTTAATAGTTCATCAATATTATGTTGTTGAATTCCAGAGGGATATTCACTTTTTTGAACATAAGCAGCTTTTAAAATAGGTGTTATTGCCAGTTTTTTTTGCTCACGATCATTTGTCTCGGAATAAATTTGTTCAACTAATTCAGAAGCTTTTGAAAGATGGTAAAAAACAAAATCTTCTCCCAAAAGATATTCAAGAGCTAGATTGAATAATGCTCCAAACCATTTTACATGAAAGCTTTTGGCAAAGGCAAAAGATGTCAAAAAGATGTTCTCAATGTTCCACATTTCTTGTGTTATTAAAGAAGGGTTAGTATAGTATTTGTCAAACACGAAGTGTTTTAAATTACGGGATGCTTGGTAATCGAAAGCATCCACATCTAGAACCATAGCTGGAAGCCATGTGGGTATTAATGATACTGTAAAATTAAATGCTTTAGCAAATTCTGATAAATCTTTAATTCTAATATGTCCTTTCTCAAATGGTGTATCAAATTTAGGCGTTAAAACCTTCTCTGGATGGTCATAACTTAGTTCCACACCTATATATTCTAGGAGAAGGCTACAGTACCCACGCTTGATCATTTCGACATTTACAAATATGTCTTTTAAGGTATATAATGTCATTTGGGAAATCTCGCGCAGAAAACGGAGAATTTCTTCATGTTCAAATGTTCCTGGAGGTATTAATGAAGCAAGTTGACCAAAAAATTCCAAACTGAAAACAAGTGAATTCCTCAAACGGACTTCCAACCCTCGTTGTCGCTGTACCGAATGGAGAAGCTCATGGATTATCAATCCTTTGAGTGCACTTTTATGCTCCTCTTCTAGAAAGGAGGAATCTCGTTCTAATCGGATAAATACAAACTCTTTTTCTTTATATCCATATGAAAATGATGTTTTGAATGAACCAGCTAAGATAATATTCAATCCTTCAATTTCTTCTTCAGGTAGGTCTAATAATGAAACATACTCAAGAACTCTTGTATCATTCTCAATGTCTGCAAAAATTATTGATAATTTACTTAATGAACTGCAAAAAGTAGCAATTTCGGTTGTTTTTATAAGTTGTTTAAGCTTTACTTTTAATTTGGTGAAAAAATCTAGAAACACTAATTCAGGAGAAAAAATAGAGGTTTTCACGGGATCTCTTCCTTCTTAAGATTTAATTATTTATGAATTAAACTGTCTTAAATATAACCAAAATCCTGTGATTTGTAAAATCTCATAAATAATTTAAATCTTATATTAAAAAAAAACAGCCAATTATTCGTTCTCTGGAGGTAAAAGGGGGAAAGGTTTTCCTAATTGAAGAATTTTAAGAGGAATATTTTCCTTGTGTGTTTCTAAGAATTTTAAATCCTCATCTTTTTTTCTAAGATCATCGGGAAGCATGACTGGGATTGTTCCACGAATTGGATAAAACCTTGAACATTTTTGACAAAAAATTAACCCTGATTCAACCTCATGAGGATTTTCTTGAAAAACAATGAGCTCTAGATCAGGATTTTTGCAGATAGGACAAGCTAAAATCTCCATTAAGTCTTTTCTCATGATTTTTCCTCTATTTCTTTATCATACTGAAAAATTATCAGTTTTCCACTTCAGACGGCTCTTCAGAATGTCATTGTTGTAGGTACAACTCATGCGGGGATAACTTCATCATAAGTGACTGATTTAATCGATATTCACTAATTTATCAAGTTAGTCTTGGTAATCAGTAAATCAATAGGTAACAGGGTATATAAAGATGAATATTCCAACAAAAACTATTATTAGAATACCTATTATAATCCATTCTCTAAATAAACGCTGTTGAATAGAAAATTTGGAATGTTTTTTTAATTGTGTCCGAAAATTCCATGTAATTAAAGTAAGAATAGCACACATAAAGATAGGCATTAGATTCTGAACTGTTCTATCCAGAAATAGTAAATATAATCCGAGAGATGCTAGAAATATAATTCCATAACCGATTAAAGAAATGTCCATTAATTTAATCGCTTTAGGTAACATAGACCATTCTTCAACATCAGAACTCATTCTTTATCCTCCAATATTCTCAATCTATCGCTTTTACAACTAGTTTTTTTGTTTTCTTTTCTTTTAAAAAGTTAGAATTCCTCATAATCCCTAATTAAGATACACTTAAATTCATTGTCACATAAAATATTGTCTGTTATTTAGGTAAATCAACTTCTTTGATTAATCTAGCATTTTCTTTCCGTGCTTTTTAGCCTTTTAATGAATTTTTTAACTTTTTACTTGACATTTTGAGCAATAAACACATTTTTCAGGCTCAATCTTTTAAAATATTTGAAGTGCCAAAAAGAATATTTTAAAAATTCCTTCTTTGGGGCTAATGAGTGTTCAACAAAATGAGGAACTACAATGAAACGTACAAACGTAGTCATTTTAGGTGCTGCAGGACGCGATTTTCATAATTTTAACACCTATTTTAGGAATAATGAAGCTTATAATGTTGTTGCATTCACTGCAACTCAAATTCCTGATATTGCTGGCAGGAAATACCCTCCCGAATTAGCAGGTTCACTCTATCCCGAAGGCATTCCGATACTTCCTGAAGAGGAATTACCAGAGATTCTTAGAAAATTTTCAGTTGAACAGGTTATTTTGGCATACTCAGATTTACCCTATGATTATGTTATGCATACAGTATCTTGGATTCTCTCTTTAGGATCTGACTTTCGAATTATTGGACCAAATAATTCTATGTTAAAATCTAACCTTCCATTAATTGCTGTTTTAGCAGTTAGAACAGGAAGTGGAAAATCTCAAACAACAAGAAAGATTGGAAAGATATTAAGGAATATGGGGAAACGTGTAGCTGTCATTAGGCATCCAATGCCATATGGCGATTTGTTACTACAGAAATGTCAAAGATTTGGAACTTATGATGATTTAAGAAAAAATAAATGTACAATTGAGGAGATAGAAGAATATGAACCTCATATAATGGAAGGAAACCTTGTTTTTGCTGGAGTTGATTTTGAAGAAATTCTTAAAGCAGCAGAAAAAGAAGCGGATGTCATTCTTTTTGATGGAGGAAATAATGATTGGAGTTTATATCATGCTAATCTTAAAATAACTGTAGCAGACCCTCATCGGTTAGGGCATGAATCATCTTATTTCCCTGGTGAGGTTAATGTACGACAGGCTGATATTATAATTATTAATAAAGCAAATACTGCTCCTAAAGGAAATGTGGAAAAATTAACTGAAAACTTAAAAAAATTAAACCCTAAAGCAAGAATCATAATTGCTAACTCCCCCATTATTGTTGAAAATCCAAACTTGATTACGAATAAGCGAGTTCTTGTTGTTGAGGACGGACCCACACTAACTCATGGTGATATGAAATATGGGGCTGGATATATTGCTGCAACGAATTATAAGGCCAAAGAAATAATTGATCCTAAACCTTTTGCTGTTGGTTCGATCAAACAAACCTATAAAAAATATCCACATCTTATAGATGTCTTACCAGCCATGGGTTATGGAGATACACAAATGAAGGAGTTGGAGGAAACAATAAATGCATCTGATTGTGAAACTGTTATAATTGGTACACCAATTGATTTGGGACGATTATTGTCAATTAAGAAATCTACAGTCCGTGTTAAATATGAGCTAGATGAGCAAGGACCCATAAAATTAGAGACAATTCTTGAAGAATTCCTTCAAAAATTTCCCTTTGAAAAATAAAAAAAGGATTAGTATGTTTCCTGAGTGGAAACTACAACAATGTATAATCCAATTACTGCTAAAACAGCACTTATAAATGCAATTATGACGCCTAGAAGAGGGGGACTCTCCATTATAAACATCCATACAGTAATTATCATACTTCCTACTAGACCAAGGCCACCTATTATTGTTGCCGTGTTACCCTCATTATAACCATATGATTCCCGATTTCCATATCCAATACCAATCCCACCTATGATTCCTGCTATCCAAATGAAGAATAATTCAAAGTATTGAGTCTCTGGGAGATCAGTTAATATAAAATCAAGTCTTATGGCTGCGATAGCTACTATCAAGAAACTTGAACCGAAAATTAAGGTTCCAATCAGTGTTGGGGTTTTCATAATATAAAACCTTCATTTTTTTCTTTTGAATAATACACTATTTTTCCATATGTTTTCTCTTTTAATTGTTTTCATTGTTGATACTGATGAACATATTTGATGACATATACAATATAAAAGTTACGTGGTTTAAAATTAGAACGTAAATAAGAGTGAGTAACAATTCAGATATGCTTTAGAAAACATAAAATTGTTCTTAGCATACGAAAGAGAATATACCTGTTCTTAAATAAGTGTTAGCTTATTTTAATAGCCTTTTTAAAAAAAGCATACCTCAAATCTTTTAAAGAGTACAGAAATATCTCAGAGAAGGAATGATGCTAGAACCATAAAAACTTAAGACTATAATTATTGGAAGTATTAATACCTGGTAATTCTTTGAAGAGGTATTTAATATCAAATAAGGCTGAAAGAAGCAATTAAAAGATTAAAAAAGCTCCTAAAAAGTATTTTTCCTTTAAAATGGGCCCGTGGCTTAGCTTGGATAGAGCACTGCGCTGCGGAATATTGTCAACCCGACGATATTGAAGAAACGCAGGGGTCAAGAGTTCGAATCTCTTCGGGCCCGTCAACATTTAGATAAATTCAATTTCTTTCGATATCCTTACTATGGAAATACACCTAATATCAGCATGACACAATTAGTTTTAATGTTAGAGAATGAAAAATAATCACTCAAACCTCAATTCTATATATAGAGAGATTTTCCTATTTCTTATTAAATACTTTAATTGGCAACTAAAATGACATCAATAATATCTGATTTTTATGATAGTTTAAATAAATCTTTTAGGTCTAAAAATCAGAGAGTACGATGTATCTCAATTACTGTTTTGCAGGATGCAGACGATATAGAACTTGAAATGGAAAACCATGGACTTATAGTTATATTCTTTCGCGAATTTAGGATTAAACACCCTATGGAAGCAAAACGTTTTCTTCAATATTTAAATGCCTATATTAGGAAGTATCATTATTCTATCTTAAACCTTGGTAAATTTGATTATTTCTTACTTCTTCCTAAAGAATTTGAGCTGACAAAAGAGTCTCTATTATCTCATTAATAGAAAAACGGGGTTTGTTATTCCCCTTTTCTAATATTCATTCTTAAGAAGAAAGCTGTCGTTATAAATAGTACAACTGTAGCTAAAAATAATCCCCAAACTGCCAAATCCGGTGGGATGGGAAATGGAAAAGGTCTTTTTAAATAATTACGTCCTGCTGAAATTTCGATTGATAGATAGCCTACTCTACTAGCAAGGAAAAGTACATTGCAATGTCCATAACTAAGTCCCTCTGTACTTATCCATCCAAAATAATTGGATTTATTGACTGGATCGAGTTGCATTGCTCGTGATTTCAAAATCTTTCCATCTCGCTCAAGGGCTATAAACACTTTACTCTGTGAAATACTTTGATTCTTTGTATCAACAAGCGTAACATTACCTTTAATTATAACCCCTATTGATATTGAGGCATCATCTAGATCAACCCATGAGTTATAGAAACTCATGATACCTTGATTTCGTCCTAACCACCGAATCGAATTTAAAATAAAATCAGTATTATCAAGGAAAAGCAAAGTTGTGTTAGATATTGGTTCAATATAGCTATTATTACAAAATTGAGTAGAGCCAATTGCTAGTATCCGTGCTCCGTTCTCGAACTCAAGCGTGGAAGCTAGAGTATTGTTTTCTGAAACTGAATCTTCAGAATTCCTTAATAAAATTGGATTATTAAATATAATGTCAGGAGATTTGTATTCCTCTATTTTCGTCTTATTACTAGAGATTCCCATTCCATTCGGAACAATAATTTGGGAGATATTTTCAGTAATGGGTGTAACTGGAGAGGTGAAATTTTGTGCTAAATAGAAATATTGAGGGGTCGCATTCAAAGATGATGTACGATATTTTTCAGGAATAAGAGAGCTTGATAGGTTGAATACTAATCCAAACGGTTCGAGAAGATCATTAATAGGTTCAGTGGTTTGATTGCGAAAACCTGAAGCCACAAGAAGAGAATTACCATTCTTAATATATTCTTCAACATTATTGATTTCAGTTTCAGTATATTTTTTGGTAGGCGCTAGAATAATCGCAACATCCAAGTTTCTTAAGGTATTCTCTGTTAGTTCACCTTTAATAAAAACGATTTTCTGTGTACTGAAGGTTGAATTAAGGATATTAGTTAAATTAGTTATTTGTTTAGTCGTGAAATTATTTAAATGTCCAATATCGATACCGATAACTATATCAACCTCTCTAGTAGGAGTAAATGCTCCCTGAGCTTGTAGGATACTTAGGTTGACAGTATTGGAACTCAATATGTTTAAGAAAATGATTAATGACAAAATAATTAAAATCCTTTTTGTTTTAACCAATGTGCAATCCTCTTACTTTTTTTTCAACCTTTTTTATTTGATATTTCATCGTTAAAGTAATGTCAATAATTCAAGGGACATATAGTAACGTTTGAGGTCTGTTCTGTCCCATCTCTTAGCCTTTTTTATTTTCTTGTATAAGTGACAATGAATCGTTTATAACCTCTCAAACTCCCCCATTATGGTACAACTGTGCGATATATTACAAATTCACCAGCAGTTGGACTATTTCGTTTGATTTTTAATACATCTCCAAGTTTTGCACCAAGAAGCTGAGCTGCTGGATCATCAACTGATATTTTTGGCAATTGATATTTAAAAATAGAATATCTTTCTTCTAATTCCTTAATTTCCTCTTCAGTGGCAAATTCATGGACAGGTACTAGATAATGGTTGTAGATATTGAAAAATGGAAATTTAATAGAAAAAGTTTCAATTCCAGCCTCATGAGCTTCACGTTTAGCATAATGGGTATATTTATTTAAAGCAAGTAATATAGCGTAGTTATATCCTTTCTCTTCTATTTCCTCACGGTAATCACGAAGTTCTTTTACACCAACCACTTCTTTAAGTGGAATACGCACAATAATAGTCTCTTTTTCATCATTCTTTCCAAAAATATCATAGTATTCATCTTTGGCTGCCTCAGATGTGACTTTAAATCCTCTAGTGGAAAGAATGGATTTAGCTCCATCAATTACTCTATCTTTTCTACCATCCACGTTATCACTCTCAAAATTTCTTAGAGTTTATATTTCTTTTATTTAAGAATGCTTATATTAATTGAATTCCATATGATTTAGCGTTAAACTCATTGGAATAGATGTATAATAGTGATATGGTCGCAAAAAATTTGCTAAGCACCATTGTTAGAAGTTTTGTCTAATTAAACATTCATACAATCATAATTGACTAATGTAAGTTAATTTTTAGAGACTTATTCTTCAATTAGCTGACTTACTAGAATGCTTTTATAGATAGGTTATAACTAAAACACTCAAAGGACTGACCAAATAATGTTCAAACTTTTTAAATTATTAAGAATTTCTTGATTTCTGCTATTCTGACCATAAGATCAGATGAGCAAGTTTTTTCATCCCATAAAATAAAATCCCTATTAAGACTTGACTCTTAACTATTGGGAATTGAACTTAGAAAATCTGAATCAGCTTGATATCTAATCAAAGGACAGAATTTATTACATTGTAGACATTTAATACAAGTTTCCATATTAACCTGAATTGACTCTGACTCTAAATATAATGCATGTTCATTACAATGATGAAGGCAAATTCCACATCCATCACAACAAATTTTGCGATAGATTGTCCGAATAACTGGATCTATAGCCTCATTAATTGATTCCAAAGTATTACCTTTGAGAATTACAGATCCATCACTGAAAATATCAACTCTAACATTCTTCTCAAGATAAATTGAAATAATATCTAATTCTTCATTGTAATTTACATTTCCTAAAATAGGGAGTAAATGTTCCAAGTATTTTAATTCAAACATCTGATTTGAGGATATAAAGGTTGAAAATCCTCCTTCAACGCAAGGAGAAGGATAAGAGGTAAGAATAAATCTCAAATGATCTCCATCCTTCTGGTTCAGAAATTGACCAGTGTATTCAATTTTTTGATAATTTAAGAAATTTTTTACTTTTTG
This sequence comes from Candidatus Hodarchaeum mangrovi, assembly GCF_975850365.1. NCBI lineage: Archaea > Promethearchaeati > Candidatus Hodarchaeota > Candidatus Hodarchaeia > Candidatus Hodarchaeales > Candidatus Hodarchaeaceae > Candidatus Hodarchaeum > Candidatus Hodarchaeum mangrovi. Next base: position 22,138 of record NZ_CDLCQJ010000087.1, read on the forward strand.
AGGTATGTTTTTCCAACGCCATAGTCCCCATGAGATGAACTCTTTGGGAAAATTCTCTCTGTACATAATCTTTTGCAAATTAGTAAATAATTTTTGGATCAAGTCTGGATGAGTGGTTTTCATAATATGAAAATCAGCCATAGA
>NZ_CDLCQJ010000088.1:0-7134 GCF_975850365.1 Candidatus Hodarchaeum mangrovi
ATAAGATTGCTTCTCTTGCAGATCAAAAACTTTATCATCTAAGTGAAGGGCAAAGACGGTTATGTGCAATAACTCTATTATTTAATCTTCCTAAAAAAAGGATTTTGTTTATAGATGAACCTACAATAGGATTAGATCGCTTAAATCGGACGAAATTTCTTAAAGCAGTCGATGAAGCTAGAAATAAAGATCAAATGGTCTTTATCTCAACCAACGATCCTAGAATTTTACCATATTTAGATTATCTCCTTGTAATTGGAAATGGTTCTATTCTTCTTGAAGGATCTCCTAAAACTGTATTATACCGTTTAGAAAATGAAACTTCGATACTCCCAAATCAGATTGTACGAGTATTAAAATCATTAAATGTCCATAAAGAGTTCTATTTCACAACAATTGATGAACTAAACGATTTTATTCGAATGAAGGTCAAATAATGTCTTTTCTTTTAAGAAGAATTTACCATGGAGTGATATATCAACCTAATATCATACAATTCCACCCCATGACAAATCTCTTTCTTGTTTTTGTAATATTTCTCATTTTATTATTTGGAAATATACAAATCCTCTTTATATTAAGTATTATTATCATTACAGAAAATTTTCTTCTTGGAAATGGATTTGGTAGTTTAAGTTTACTTAAAGCAGTTAGTCCTTTCCTTATTTTTCTGGGAATCATAACTTATTTATTTTCAGGGTTTGAATTAGCTATAATTATTGTTTTAAGATTTTTTTGTGGATCTTTATCTTTTTCGTTATTCTTTGCTATCACAAATCCTGCAGATTTATCACGAGCACTAGAAAAAATCTATATTCCTCCCAGATGGGCATTAATCCCTTCTCTATCTCTCACATTAGTTCCTCGTATTGCAAAGGATGCAGAAGAAACATTTGAAGCATTATATTTACGTGGGGAGATAAAAGGATTCTTCTTACGGTGGCTTCCAAAAACTCTTGCTATAATTTTAGCCTCAGTAATTTATCGATCTGAGTTTCTAGCTCGATCATTATACTATAAAGGATTCAATCTTGGTCCTCGAAGTCATTATCGGAAATTTAAGTTTCATCGTAATGATTTTTACCGGGGATTTTTCTGGCTAGGATTCTTTATTTTTACAGCTTTAGTTATATAGGTTTAAATACATTAGATTCCATAATAAAAGCTTTTCCTGATAAAAGTCGTACATGGGTATAGGAAGACTTGTTAAAAACAAAAATAGGAAAATTATTCTTTTTTATATCAATATTGAGGAGAGTAAATAATACAATAGTTAGGGATCCACCATGAGCAACTATCCCTATAGTTTTTCCTGAATTATTCATCATTAACCATTTTCTAAAAGGAACAGCAACCCTTTCACAAAATTCTTGGACATTTTCGCCACTTGGAAACTTAAAAGTTGGATATTCAATCAATAATTTTGCTACTAATGGACCAGGGAATTTATTTGTAAAATCTAGTATTAATTCAGGAAATTCGCCAGTTAAAACAGTACTAGTTTTTCCACCAAATTCACCTAGATCAATTTCCCTTAACCAAGAATATTGGATTATATTTGGTTTTTTACGAAGATATTTAACTAAAATTTCTGTAGTTTGAGCCGAACGGGGTAGAGGGCTTGAAATAATTTCATTAAAAGGTATATGTTTTAACATTTGACCTAATTGAATCGCTTGATCTATTCCATTCTTACTAAGTGGTACTAAAGGATGAGTCCATGTTCCAAGAGGTTTTTCTGGATCAGCATGTCGAATTAAATAAATATCTAAATCAGGGAACATTGTTATTTTTCAATCCAAACTAAAAATCAAAAATAATAAAAAAAAAGAGATTGTATGAATCTATTTTCTATAGATATTCATAATCTCCTTTAGTAATTCGAGAGCTTCTGCTTTAGGTCGTTGAAATGAATTTCTACCAATAATAGACCCGAATCCACCACCAGCATGAATCTCACGGATTTCAGAATAGATTTCTTCAGTGCTTTTCGCAGGGCCCCCAGAGAAAATCACAATTCTACGACCATCAAATGTTGCCTGAACAACATGTCTCACTCTTTCTTCTAGTGTTGCAATTGGAATTTTTTCCTTTTCATATACTTTACGTGCTGCTTCTTGATAAATTTCAGAACTGGGGGGTTTCACTTTAATCATATGTGCACCTAATTGAGCAGCAATATGAGCAGCATAAGCAACTACATCAATAGCTGTCTCTCCGTCTTTAGTAGTAATACCACTTCCACGAGGGTAACTCCAAACTACTACAGCTAATCCTGCTTCCTTTGCAGCTTGAGTTAGATACTGTAATTTTTCGTACATGTCATTTCTCATTGAAGACCCAGGATATATTGTATAACCTATAGCTCCAGCACCTAAACGAAGTGCATCCTCTATCGCACCAGTCACAGCAGGAGCAGGATCTTTTTCGCTAATTAATGAATCGGAATTATTTAATTTGAGAATCAATGGAAGATCAGGGTATTCTTTTGAAACTGCTTCAATGAAACCTAGAGGAGCTGCATATGCATTACATCCTGATTCAAGGGCTAATTCTGCATGGTACAATGGATTATATCCATGAGGATTGGGAGCAAAACTACGGGCTGGACCGTGTTCAAATCCTTGGTCTACAGGTAAAATTACAAACTTACCGGTTCCAGCTAAAGTACCAAAATTCAACATTCGAGCAAGGTTTCTAATGGTACCTGGATTATCAGAGCTATACCAGCTCAGAATTTCTTTAACACGAGGGGTTGATAACATTTTCTTCACCGAGATTTAGAATTTGTTTGTGCTTTATACTAGCCAACTCTTCGGATTATATAAAGCTACCACTAAAATAAAGAGTCTATAAACCCATTTGATAAATACATTTAACTTCATATACAGATTATTTTTTCCTTTTTCATCATTAAGCAACTCATACATCACTTTTTTAAGAATAAACTCTGAAAAATTTAATCAAGGTTGATTTTTTTTTTCTTCTTTTGTTTAATTATATTTGTAGTAAAGAGAACTGAATTTGTGTTTCAAACTCTTCAAAATATGTAGATTACAAAAATTTAAGCCTACTGCTTTAGATTCAATCTTAATTGAGCTCTCATAAGATTATTTTTGGATAATAGAATTCAATGATCCTATTTAGTAGGAGGAATGGTGGGATCAGGATCTTTATATCCATAATAATGGCCCATCTCGAGATTAATCCCATTCTGTTTAAGATAAACATAAAGCTGGCCTAAATGGAACCACTCATGGCCGATTTCTTCAAGAACTTCCTTATAAATAGTACTAGGTTTGTTTTGATAAAAGAATTGAACCGATTTTTCTTTCGCATCCTCTAAGTGAGTATTACAGAACTCTATTAATCTTTTTAACCCATTCTCATAGCTCTTAACCAATCCAGGGGCATTAAGTGGCATATTATTCTTTTCTAGACTAATAAGATCATTTTCATCTTTAAGATTACCTTGAAGTAATTCACATATAGTAAGTGGAGAACATGCTAGATGATTCGCTAAATCAGCTGTATTTCGCATGTTTTTATTTGGTTCCCAATCCCAGATCTCCATAGGAACCATTTTTAGTAGATACAAAATCCCTAAACGCCTTTCCTTCAATGTATGAATGAGTTCTTGCATTAAATTACCCTCTTAATTTACTCTATGATATAATTTGAACAGCATTTAAATATCCTTATTCATCTTATCATGATGGATGAAATCATATGGATGATCTCCACAATTTACTCTCTGGCCTTACGGTTGAAAAGCGGGATTATCAGTTAGCTGCCATGCAGGAGATCCTTGAGCAAGTTTTATCTAATCGTTCTGTTTTACTAAATTATCCATATGGTACAGGAAAAACGGTAATTGCCTTGCTTACTTTTCTAGCAATTAAAAATCTTAATACAAAAGAACAGGTCAAATTTATTTTTACATCTGCACGAGAAGCAGCAGCATTACGTTGTAGGCAAGCACTTGAAATGGCAAAATCTTTTGGATTTGTTGATAAATTAGGCTATTTATTTGACCCAAAAACGGGAGGAAAAGGATTAAGCCTAGCTCAAAAAGCAAAGATGTATAACGCATCGAATGTGGTATTTTGTCCTATAACGACATTGATGAATGATAGATTTCAGATTAAAAGTAAGTTGAATATCGATATTCTTAATTCAACTCAGTTGATTGTAATTGATGAAGCAACAGATATCATAGCACGGTCAATGACTGGTTTTCGTCTTTCAAAATATTTTGAAGAACTTTTTGAAGTAAGAAAATCTAAAAATAAAATTCCTCTTTTAACAATGACTGGAACACGTGATCAAGGGAGAGCAAAAGCGATTCTTAGCACATTGGAGGAAGAGGTACATCTAATGCAACGTCCAGAATTATCTCCTTATGAAACCATAACCCAAAGATGTAGTATTGTCAGAGAAGATTATATTAGCTCTGATCAACAAATCTCAACCCTGATGACCAAACCTATTGGTATTGTGCAAGAAATTCTTGATCCTAATTTAAGTCGACTTGATATAATTAAAATGTCTTATGGAGGAGTTTTAGAGCGTTTAAGCGATTCAAATGCTTCTTTACCTTTACGTATAGGAAAATTCTCGATTGAAACTGAAGAAGACCGACAGCAGTTAATCACTGCTTTTGTTATGCTCTTCAAACTCGCTCATGCTAGACTATTACTTTTAGAATCTACTCCAGGTGAATATCTCAAATATATCTCATTAGAAGAGAATGTGGAAATCTTTAATCCACTTCTTGAATTAAAGTCTAATCTTATTTCCCATCGTGTTGAATTACCTCAATTTGAGAATCCAGAAGAAAAAACCACCCGAGGTTTAATTCATCCAAAGGTTGAACTAGCAATAAATCTAGTCCATGAGCATTTGATTCGTGGGGCTAAAATTTTAATATTCACACGATATTTAGCTTTGGGGGAACAGATGAATATGATATTAAAAATACTTAAGTTTCCTGGTGTTCAATATCTCTCGGGTCAAACCCCTGAAGATACACGAAGAATAATTATAGATAGATTTCGAGAGGAAGATGTCGATGTTTTAATCTTCACACCAGTTGGTGGCCGTGGATTAAACTTAGGGGAAGCTGATATCGTCATTCATCTGGATATTACTAGTAATCTTGATGAAATGACACAAAGAAGAGAAAGAGCACGTGGATGCCTTGAATATGTACTAGTTTTAGAAGGTACTAGTGAAGAAGGTAAAATAAAGGAGTATTTTGACATAATTGTTTCATCTGAAACAAAAGTGAATAATGAAAAATAGAACTCTTAATAGTCCTCCTTATTATAATATTCTAGTCTCTTAACCTCAGTAAGATCTTCAAGATGAAATTTGTGCATTACATAATAACCTAATAAGGAAAATAACAGAAGAATGACTCCATTGAGTAAAAGACTGCCCCTAAGCTTTAAAAATGAGCTAGCAAATATACTTACTACCCCCATTCCGACAATTTGAGAAAAAGTGATTGATAGATTAATGAATGAGAATATTTTACCACGAAGATTATCAGGAACAGTTTCTTGAGTTATGGTTTGGAGAGGAACTGAAATAGAAACTTCAATAGTCCCAAAACCTATCCAGAAGATAGCCAAAATGAATATGTTTGGTGAAAGACTGAATCCAAGTAACATTATTCCTGCTAGAACAGCTGAAAATGTAATCATTTGGATAGGTCGTGAAATATGTTTTTTTCGTGAAAGATAAAATGCAAACAACATCCCAACAGCAGCTGAAAGTGCAATCATCAATCCATATACAAAAGCTCTAGGTTCTGATTCAACTAATCCCATCTCACTCTGAAGATACGGAATGATTAAAATCATTGAAGCTCCTCCAGCAAACATTAATATTGAAAATACAATTAGCAAGTAAAAAATAGGAGGAAAAGAAATGATAAATTTTCCTCCATCTCTTAAATCTGAAAAAGGGGTATTTTGAGACTTCTTCTCAATATAAAGAGAGGTTCTTATACCTAGAATAAATATTGCAGAGATTAAAAAACTCATGGCATCAATAAAAAAAGGTAAGTCATATCCTATTAATCCCACAATTATTCCTGCTAAAAATGGTCCTATTAAAGCTGAAACTTGATATGCACCAGCACTTAATGCGTTAGCAGCAAATAAATCGTTTTTATCATCTATTAATTTTGGTATAGAGGCTCCTCGTGCAGGGAAAAAGAATCTAGCGAAGCTTGAATTTAAAAATGATAGAATAAAAATCAACCAGATTTGAACTTCAATATTAAAATAGTTTGTGAATGGAATGACTCCTATGGCTATTGCTTGAGCGATATTTGCCCCTACCATTGAGTATTTCCGGTTTATTCTATCAATAACAACTCCAGCCCATGGTCCAACTATAATCATGGGGATTGCGGTAGAAATTGCCAATATAGCCATAGCTAGTGTAGAAAATTCTGTTGATTCAGTTAAATTGTAAACTAGTTCAAAAATTAATAAATTAAGAGCCATATAAGAAAATTGGGATCCAATATTTGAGATGAATTGACCATAAAATAATTTTCCAAATTCAGGATATTTGACTGGAATAAACGAATGATAATTTCGTTTGAAACTAGACAGAAGCGATTTCATTGACTTAAACCCAATTTTATTTGAGGAACAATCTGTTATTCACTAGATAAAAGTAAATAAGAGATGTAAAATAGAAATATAAAATATCCTCGGAATTTAAGATTCTATTGTCACCTTGCTTTTTTTTCGTAAAAACGCGAAAATTACTAATAAAAACATAAGAAATTCAAATTCATTATAAAATAAGTTGTTTGAGCTCTTTAATTCAAAATTTATATCTTTATTATTAATTAAGCTATCCAGCATCTTCCATAATTGAGATAAATTACTGGGGATAGGATTTCCTCGGTAAGCTCGTGTTTCTAAGAAATGTGACCCATCACTATTCCAAATTTTAATGGATATAAAATAAGTTGTTTCATTATTATAGTTAAATTGATCAAAATAAGTTTTTTTAAATAAGAAGAAATTATTTACCAGAAGAAGATTCATGGCAGCATTGTAATCACTTTTATTTAACCAAGTTTGAAAAGTATTTAATCTTCCCTTTGAA
>NZ_CDLCQJ010000089.1:0-30403 GCF_975850365.1 Candidatus Hodarchaeum mangrovi
TCGTATAAAAGATTGTTCTTTCATAGGAATTTCATTTATTGATGAGATATGTCTTTCATTAATCCAAATCTCTACTTGTTGACCTGGTTGATGAACAGTTTTAAGTTTTTTAGGTAAAACATATGATCGTAGCATCTAATTCCCTGTTGAACATCTTGTGAGTTCATAATTATAAATTTAAAGAAGGGACGTCAATCTCAAATATATATTGGCGACAAAAAAGGAGATTATATCTTTAAACGATTTAATAAGTTCAAATTAGGAGAATACGGTAAGAGTGATACAATTTGCAATGAACTTGATTGGATATAGATTAAAAAATCCAAATATGTTTTTTGATGGATAGAAAAAGATTTTACGAAATTTGAATAATCTCCCTATAGATGGAGTTCATTTGCTTACTAACCGTAACTAGTTTAATGGAGAGTTATATTTGGCAATAGATTTTATCTTCTTTAATGCAGGATTGGAATTAATTCCCCAAAATTTAAGAAGACATGCGTTAATCCGAAAAGAATGGCAATTTAATACATCTAAGCGTGATAGAGGAATTTTACTTGATGGGGCAATACATAGTCCTTTAATGGACATGTTACCAGACTCAAATCAGCGAGGGCGTCCTGATATTATACATCATATGCTTCTGAACACCGTTTATTCTCCTTTATTTTCCGAAGGAATATTTAAAGTCATTATTCATACTCGGGAAAATTTGTGTATTGAAATACCATTAACTTGGAGAGTACCTGTTAATTATAACCGTTTTTGCGGTTTGTTTTCACAATTATTATATCAAGGACGTGTTCCAATTAAAGGAAATCCGATTTTAAAGTTGGAATCATGCTCACTTGATCATATCCTTCAGTCGAAACCGAGTTCACAAATAATACTTTGTGAAACGAGTCATTTCAAAGGAGAATTCCCGATTACTATTCATTCATTGTCACAAATTAACCTTATGAATGATTTAATCTTTCTCATTGGGGGTTACCAATCAGGGGACCTAAATTTTACATTATTAAATATGTTGAAGGATAGTCATTTTTCGATAATCTTACTACCATTATATCACGATGTACTTCCTGCATGGGTTATAGTTTCAAAAATCATCTGTTATTTAGAGGAGAAGATACAAGTTGTCTATTAAAGTCCAAGTTGCTAGTAAAAATCCAATTAAAATACAAGCAGCAAAAGAAGCTTTTGAAACATTTTTCCATGATGTCAAAATTACTCCGATTGATGTAACTACATTAAATTCCCCAAATAATTATCTGAAGCACCTTCAATGGACCAATCAACCTATTGGAGAATTAGAAACTTTTGAATATTCTCAGAGAAGGGTACAATTAATAAGGGATTATAATCCAGAATTTGATTATTACGTGGGTTTAGAGGGAGGGATTTCACAAACTAGGTTTGGAACACATCGAATCATCGTGTTTTGCACTGTTGCTGACCCTGTGTATATCGAAACAGTACGGGGTTGTGAAATTCCCCTCCCTAGTCACTGGTATGAAGCTCTTGTAGATGATCCTTTCTTAGAATTAGGGACAATAGTAGATAAAGCTAGTGGTATTGAAAATATTAAACAAAAACAAGGAGCAATTGGATTTTTCACTGATAATAAGATTAACCGGAAAGATATTTTAAAAGAAACGTTAATTATGTGCTTGATTCCCTTTCGAAATAGAACCCTTTTTCAAATTTCAAGCGATAAAAAAGAGAAAAATAGCCACTAAATCCACCTTATAATCATTTAATACGAGGAAAAATTATGCGAACAATCCACCGAATTGATCCACGGGCAGATCTCCCAAAACAGGTCGATAGAATCAAGCAATGGCTAGAATTACTTCGTTTTGAATATGTTATCCTCGCAGATTTACAAAATAAAACCTATACGTTCCTTTTAACTGTAAAAGATTGTCCTGATCTTAATATTACCTTAGAGAATGGATATTCTCATATTTCTTTTTTTTCAAACGCACTCACGGAACTAAAAGAAGCACCTGAGAAAGTTGTTCTAGATTTTTTGAAAGACATTCTCAATATTCAGGGACAATTCTTTACAGGAAGGATTATCCTCACTAGTGAAAATGAAGAACTTCGTATATTCAATGGGTATCGATATGATGAGATGTCTATGTATCGATTTGCTAGAAAGGTGCGAGAATTATTACAATTTTTGAAAGAGCTTTCATTACTTATTGAGAAATACAAACTAAAGGAAATTTGGCGAGATACAGAGCAGGAACATCGTTTTCCAAAAATTGATATAAGAGAACGAGTCCGTTTTATTTAATTCCCTTAGCATTTCAGAAAGGTTTTGAGTTCCAACTCAAGAAAGTTTCTATCCAACAAATAATTACACCAAATAATCCAAAAATGAGTGCAAATAATTCCCCAACTGAAATCGGAAAAGTTAGAAAAAAAACGAGATAACCAAGGAAACATATTGTAATAAAGGTTGCATAAAGTGAAAAACGAGGGAGTGTATAATTTCCTATTAAAACAAATTGCTTTAGTGCTCCTATATCAATTTTTTTGGCAAGTTCATAATTACCAAATCGATTTTTCCTAATGATAGCTAATGATTCTAATTTTTCTAAGTGATAACTTGCTACACTTGGTGATGAGAGGTTTAATTCTCTTTGAACTTCACGAACACCAGCTGCCTCTCGTTTTTTAAGGAGAAAAAAGTAAACATCAAGCGTGGTGCCTTTTATAGCACTTTCATAATTTATATTCTCAGAATCTTTCTCCTTAATAGTTGAAAATCCTGAAACTCTCCTGAAGCTATGTTTTAAAGATTGCTGTACCATGAAATAAATCCTCAAAAAAGGTTTTGATTGTATCCTTTACGAACATATACTAAAGGTGGAAGTACTTGTTATTAATTGTGTATCTTTACACACCTATTGGTGTTCTCATAAACCTGACAAAGTTAATGGAGATCTTTACTCATGACTTCATCCAGTGAAAAAACAAAAAGTGATAATACAATTCGTGATATATTAAATTCATTGGAAACCACAGCTCAAGTTCGTCCTGAGATTAGTCAGTACATTACAATATTAACCCAGAGGTTACTAAATCTTACACGTGATTATTATTCATCAATTGTTTACCTATTCACAACCCCTTTATCCTTTCACAAAAGATTGATACTTATGCAGCTTATCGCTATTTATCCACAAGGACTCTCTGGGATTGATATCGCAAGGACTTTAGGTATTTCAGTCAAGTCCAAATCAATATATAATGATCTCAAAGCTTTGGAAAAAGATAATTTAGTTATGTTAGACGAAATCCATTCAAGAATGAAGCTTGCATATGCGAATGCAGATAATAAACTTGTTCAACGTATGATTGAGTTAGTTCAATTACATGGAGAAAAATTACAGGAACTCTTAACTAGAAATACAGGAGATTGAAAAATTTGTTATTAATTCCTGATAAAAGAATTAGAAAAACTAAGCTTTTTCTTGGGATAACAGCTATAAGCTGCAGTATTGTTCTATTCATCTTCATTGTTCCTCTTCCGAATACCTTGGGTCCTACTTCTAGTAATTCCCCTCCTGAACAGTTCTCTTTTGAAATAGCTGATTCATATGTTAGATTGTTACAACCAATAAAACCAGTAATGAATGAAGTTGCAGGATTAATAATTCTAATCTCTATATTTTTATTGCTACAAATTGGGTTTTTTTGGACTCCCTCGTTTAAATTCATTTTCTCCCCTTCATATGATATGAAAATTCATTGGAAACGGAGTAAGATAATATTACCTGAGCGATTATGCGTTATAAAGTTAAATAAAGGGATTATTACAATTAAAAGAAAAAAGTCGACTATTTCTGGACTATTCCTAAATGAATATAATGTTGAAACACGCCTCCCCAAGATTTTGGATCCTCCTCCAAATAACTTTATTGATTTTCTTAGTTTTGATAAGCTTATAGAAACCCCCAAAGAGTTCATCTTAACTAAAACAGTTCAATATAAATGCATTCCTCTCCATATCTTTAAGATTGAGGCTTTATTAGGAAATTAATAATCTACACTCAAATTTTTTAAAAGGGTATTATTTCAACACATAGATGCTTTACTTTTGAGTGGTTCTTAATTTTGGCACGACTTGTTGCTTATCAAGTACAAGATGATGGTAATTGGGATCCTGTCGCCTTTAAAAAGGAAGATTTAAAATCAGGTGAAGTCTTTATTCTTGTTGTGGAAGAAAGAAAGGAACTATGGATCTGGATAGGCCAAGGAGCACATGTACGAACCCGTTTTATATCAAGCACAGTGGCTCAAGAAATTCGGCGATTATATGGTTTAACTTTGCGTGTTCGGTCCGCTGACCAAGGAAGTGAACCTGAAGATTTCTGGATATGCGTTGAAGATGTACCTGAAGAAGGTTTAGGGCCGATGGATCAATCTACTGTTATAACATCAGTAATAGAACAAACTCAAGATGTGAAAGCGGTAAATAAAGATACTAAAAAACGAATTTCAAAAGTTAAGGTTAGTTCAAGGGAAAAGTCACCCTCAAAAATCTCGAAGAGAAAGACTCACACTTCGAAAAAATTGGTACAATCTCAGTTATTTCAGAAAAATAGCAGAACAAAAATTGATACTCCATTATGCCCAAAATGTGGTAAAGGAAATCTTTTACCTTATTCAGAAGAAATTAAGGGGATTACAATTCCCATTGCCAGATGGGAATGTTCAAATTGTGGATATAATCCTCAAGCTTGATTATTTTGTATCAGATTTTGGTTTTTTCAACAATTCTTCCAGTTGTTCTCGCTTTTCTTGAGGCATCTCTTCCATAATTTGCTGTTGTTGTTCAATTATATTTTGCATAAAAGCAGAATATAGGAGAGGAAGTAATATCTGTGTATCAAGACGTGCTTCAAAATCTTCCCTAGCATTATCTCGATCTTCGATTAATCTTTCTTTAGTCATAGTACCTTGACCTAGTCCAGGAACTGTCTTATCTTTAATGTAATAATTTTGTCCATTGAATCCTAAAGGAAAAGCTTTACATTCTAAAGGCATCGAATGATATATATTGCACAATTTGTTTTCTTGGTCAAACAATGGGCATCCTTTTTCTGTTCCTTCAAGAACAAGAGCAATATATTGATTCTTATTATCTGTTTGAAAAGTTTTAATTTTAATATGAGGATATACAGCATTAAAAATACCTGATTTTGACCATGATCGAATATCGGCCAACGACAATGGAACTGTTTCTCTTTTCTCGCAACATTGTCCACACTTTGTACAATTAAAAATATATTTCTTTTTAGACTGATCTTTTTCTTCTGTTTCTTTATCAGAATTGGATATTTGGTCCATCTGATCCTTTTCGTTATTATTTGATTTTGTTTCATGAATTTCTTTTTCATTCACTTTTTTTTCAGTCATATCATTTACACCTTCAATTAAAACACTTTCTCTGACGGTTTGATAGATTTTTTGCCTGTTGTTTTAAGTAAAATTAATTAATCTACTTGTTTTTCATGCTTTTTCTTCAATCTGTTTTATGATTAATGCCGCTGTTGCGCCAGCATTTATACCATTATCTATATTTACTACTACTAGACCTGGAGAGCAAGTTTGTAACATCGTTAATAAAGCTGCTTCTCCTTTTCCTCCATAACCATATCCTACAGATGTGGGAACTCCAATTACTGGAATTTGAACTAAACTTGTGACTATCGCAGGTAAAGCTCCTTCCATCCCAGCAATTGCTACAATAACTCGGACATTTTCTTGTAGCATTGTTTTTAATGGTTCAAAAATTCTATGAACTCCTGCAATTCCTACATCATTAAACTGTATAGTACTTACTCCCATCATTTTGGCAATGGCTTTGACTTCTTCAGCAACAGGTATGTCAGAAGTTCCTGCAGTGAGAATTCCGATTTTATTTACTGATTTTTGAAATTGATAATCTTTTGTTGCTACAATTACCGAATAAGGTTCAAATTGGGGTGAAATTTGGATATTATATTGCTCTGCAAAATTAGTTTTAATAATTCCAAGATGTTTTTCTAGTACTCGTGAGACTAAAATTGATGAATTTTCTTTCAAATGAGTTTGAATTATTCTTCTAACCGTTTCTGGACTCTTTTTTTCCGCATAAATTACTTCAGGTATTCCTTTGCGTTTAAAACGTCCTGAATCAAGAGTAACTTCATTTTCAATGAATTCTAAGCTGAAAAGCCTTAGTAATTTTTTGGCTTCTTCAAGAGTTATTTTATTCGATTTAAAATCTGATAATATTTGTTCAATTTCATTCAAGTCTTCAAGTCTCCCGTTTCATATCAGAATGGATTTGTTGACGTATTTCTCGTAAAGTTTTTTTCTTTTTCTTTGCAAGACGTTTAATATCTTCAAATTCGATCTTTTCAGAAATAAGCTCATCTTTTATAAACCCCTTCTTTACTTGGATTGACTCTTTCATACCATTAAGAGTAATATGATGTGTTTCTATGCGTCTGGGAATTATATGTCGTGTACTAGGTAAGATTCGTACTCCTAGTGTTCCTAAATGACGAATTAGAATATTTGTGACTTGATGAGCATTTATAGGTTTAACAATGGCACGTATTAACATTCCTGGGCGATTTTTCTTGGTAATAGTATTAATCATAGAAAGATCCAAAACTAATTGTTCCTGATAAAGGAGATCAAAGAGATACCCAAGAATCTCTCCATCAACATCATCAACATTTGTTTCTAAAATAATGATATCTTCTTGAAGAAATTCTTGAACTTCAGTTCCTTCCAATATTTGTAGAAAAGGAATTATCTCACTTTCATAATTTCTAGTCCCCAAACTTCTTCCATAGTTTTGTACAGTGATCAATGGAATATTTGTACATGGTTGAGCATTCAAAGCTGCTAATAAAGCTGCACCTGTAGGTGTTAGCAGTTCCTTTTCAATAGGTCCTCCAATAACCATTAAGTTAGCTTTTTTTATTATTTCTAATGTTGCAGGAGCAGGAACAGAGACCTTTCCATGAGATATGGCTATAATTCCTCCTCCAATTGCTATTGGGAGTAGAATAAGTTTATAAGAATTTAACCCAAGTTTATCAAAAAGATAAGAAAAACCCAAAATATCAAAAAGTGTATCTGTCGAAGCTAATTCATGTAAATGAGTGTTGTTAATTGAATCTTTATTATGCACTTTTAATTCTGCTTCTATAATGAAATTTATTGCATTCAATGCAAGATTCAAAGCAGGTTTAGATAGATTTAACGAATTTCCAAGGGAGGTTATATGATCAGTTAATTCTTGAGGCTGAAAGTAAGTACTTGATTTAGTTTTAATCTGTGTTCCAGCAATTCCTTTTTTTGTTATTACCGAATGTAATATATCAAATTGTGGATCAATTTTTATTAAAAGCTCTTTAAGAAGTGTACAAAACTCCAATCGAAATTTAGAAGAATTCATATCTAATAAAGCAGCAATTAAAAGGTCACCTGCAGCTCCCGAGATTCTAGGATCGAAAATTAGCATTCGCATTTATAGACTCACTTGATTAATTGCTTTTTTATAGATAAATTTTAATCTTAGCGAAAGTCTTTAACTAGAATGTTAGAATCAAGTGAAAAAAATAGTATTTTTTGAGGATTTTTGCAGTGCTTGGTGTCAATATCACTCTAAAAGATGGTCTTTTGTTATTTTCTCACTTTTTTGTACCAGGATTTTCAGATGTTGATGAGGATTTAAGAGCGGGTCTTATGACTGCAGTCTTAAATGCAGTCAAGGAAAGTAGTTCTAATTCAGATATTAAAACAGAAATCACAACCATAGATCAAGGAAAATATTTCGTTCACATTGTAGAAGGGAAGTTTACTTATGGTCTTTTCTTCAGTTATGAAAATGATCTTAAGGAGGAAGTTTTTGCTAATTCAACATTAATAGATTTTGAGACGCAATTTCAAGATTTACTATCATCAGAGATTAGTGAATTTGATGATAATGACTTTCAGAACTTTCATAAATATCTTGAAACTAAGTATGATAATTTAATTTCGATTGATGTGGTCGGATTATCAAAAATCATTGAGATTATGGAGGATTCTTTATTTTCGGATTATATTATCCTTGAAAAACCCCATTTACACCAAGTTTTTACCACGATCTCTATTCCAGAACTTTATTCCCATGCGAATACTGTTGCTTTAATGTGTAAATCAATATTGGAAGCTAGTTATAAAATTAAATATCCAATAACTCAGCTAACATTCAATCTGGGTTCAAGTTATTGGATTATTGTTGAGCAATTTGAAAAATATCTTGTGATCTGTATTACTATGTCTCATTTACATGAAAAAACCATGAATGAAATTAATAGATTAAAATCTAAATTTATTAGTGTGGATTAATTTAATTCCCAAATTTTCCTTTTTAACTGATTTATTTCCTTTCTTATGGATTCCCTTTCTCTCTGTCCATTTGTATTAAAAATTGCAATACAATGGGAAGGTGTTTTCAAAGTATGCATGGTGATTTCTTCAAAATTAAATTCTCCCGAAATAAAATTTTGATTAATTCTTAAACCAAAATCCATAATATGTCTAAAAACCTGGGTTAGCCTATCTGCGTGAAAATTCAAATTTGGTTCTAAAATAGCTTTGAAAACAGGATGAAAAAATTCAGTTTCATAAATAATATAATTAGTAAAGGTTGAATTTTTCATTATTACCATAATTTTGTCAAGGAGTTTAGTATCAATTTCAACCATTTCACTGTACATTTTCTTTACTATGGGACGAAATTCTTCAAAATATTTACGTTCTAAAATAGCATCTTGATGTAATTCCTTTGTATACATAAGTTCAAATTTTAAAACAATTTTTCTTAAAAATTCAAGGAGTTTTGGATCTTCTTCGGAGGTTGGAAGAATTCCAAACGTTAAAACACCTTCATAAAGCAAAAAAAAATAATCTTCTCGTTGACGGATGGAAATAATAGATTCTTTTTGAGTTTCACGAATTGCATTTAGAATTGCAGTCATAATACCAGCATGTAATTCTTCATCAACGTCTTCGTAATAGCTACTTGTAAAACCATGACTAAAAACTAAAATTCCGGTTTTTGTTATGATATTGACACCAAGCATTTCACTAATTCCTATTTAATTCTTTAAAATTTAGGATAAAGTCGATTAAAGAGTTTCAATAAACTTTATAGGAGTTTTAGAATGATTCCACCTGAGAAATTTGATCATAATTAGTAAACTAAATATTAAAAAGCTAAAAACAAGAAAAAAAATACCAATAAATGGAGATGTAGGATTCAGATTATATTGTTCATGAAATGGGTACAAGGCGAGGGTGGGTAGAATAAAAGGATTGAAATCCATGAACCAATCAAGTATTAGGATTCCTGCACTAAAGATATAATTTTGTAAATCAGTTCTTATGAAGGGTAAAAGAGTTAATCCTTCAATTAATTCGAAACTATGCGCTGTTAAAGACACTATATCAAAAAATGAAGGGATTAGGAGAAATAGAGTTATATAACCAAAAAATACTTTGACTAGACCTATGAAAGTGATTATATTTAGGATTTGAATATTCTTTTTGAATCCAAGTGTTAGAATTATAAAAATTCCAAACATAATAGCAAAAGTATAGGAATCAGGAATAAATATCCAGAATAAAGGATGGTAAAACTCAAACTGCCAGAAATAATAAAATAGAGTAATTATAGGAATAATAATATTTATTGAACTCCAGAGAATTAGTATAGTTGGATTTAAATTTAATAATATCGTTTGTAGAGATAGTTCTAAACCGTTTTTATCTAAATTATACAAATATTTAAGTTTCTGGGCTGATATTTTAGTGTCCTTCCATCTTTATAATTGAATGTACCTTTATTTTAGCTAAAATAAGAATACTTCTTCCAAATAAAGGGGGGAATATTTTCTGAAATCAGTCTTTGGGATATAATTTATTGTACTCAGAGAATTAAAATAAGTATTGAGTTAATCTATTAATAATATGGTTAAATTTCCCAAATTAGAGGCAATTCCTTCTCATGTTGCTCGGATCGTGAAAGAAATGAGAACTTCCTCTAAATAATATTTTAAAAAATTATTCACCTTGTATAAACAAGTACTTTATTTAAGACCAATGAGAATTTATTAAATGTACCTGAAAGGAACACTGTCTCTTAGATTTTTTAGTTAAAAACTCAAAGTCATTAATAAATAACTTTGAATAAGATATTGTTGGTTGGAATATGGAGTGCTAGACTTTTTCTTTGAACCAAGATCAGTGGCAATACTAGGAGCATCCTCTGATGAAAAAAAATACGGAAGACTCATTTTTAATCATTTTGTTGTCCCTTTTCATGGTCGAATCTATGCTATAAACCCTAAAGTTACTGAAATAATGGGAATTAAATGTTATCCTAGTGTATTTGATTTACCTGAGGTTCCAGACCTTGCAATTGTCGTTTTACCTACTAAATTAGCTATTAAATCGGTTGCGGAATGTTCCAAACGAGGAATACCTGCCATTGTTTGTATCACAGCTGGATTTTCTGAAATAGGAAGGGATGATTTACAAGCTGCTCTAGTTAAAGCGTTGGGCGATTCAAGGTTGATTGGTCCAAATTGCTTAGGACTTATTGATACACAGACTAATGTTAATACTCTATTTCCCAACTTTGAGTTACCAAAACAAGGCCATGTTTCTTTGATCAGCCAATCTGGATCTTTAGCTATTGATCTACTGCTTGTTCTTCAACAAAATAATATTGGCTTAAGACGTTTTGTCTCATATGGTAATGGAGCTGATCTTAATGAAACAGATTTTCTCCAGTATTTTGGGTCAGATCCTGGAACTCATGTAATAGGAGCTTATTTAGAAGGGATTAAAGCAGGTAGGAAGTTCATTAAAGTTTCTCAAGCTGTAGCTCGAAAGAAACCAATAGTTGCTCTAAAATTACCAATGACCGAAGAGGTTACAATGGCTGCGAGAAGCCATACAGGAGCTGTCGCAAGTCCTACAGGCATTTATAAAGAGATTTTAAAACGTTCAGGTATTATACAGTGTGATAGTACAAGTCAGTTTGTAAATTCAATAAAAGCATTGTATACTCAACCTCCTGCGATCTTTGGAAGATATATTGCTTTAGTGGCTAACACAGGGGGTCCTGCAGCAATGGCCCTTTATCGAATGAATCGATATAATCTTGAATTAGCTGTGCTTTCTGAAGAAGCAGTTAATGAGGCCGAGGCGGTAATTTCAAAACAAGGTGTTCAGACATCATTATCACGAGGAAAAGGAAACAAAGCATTATCTTTCCTTGATTTAACTGGAAGTGCCACAACAGAAGTAATAGTACAAATATCTAAAATATTTTTAAAACAGAATAATGTATCTGGAATAATTATTGTACCACGTACTGATGCTCCTACTGTATCAAAGGATGCACCGGCACGAATCGAATTATTACGGAGAGAATTTCCACAAAAACCTATTTTAATTTATAATCTTCCTGATCCAACTGTTAATTCGGAATTTGAAAGATATGGCATTCCAGTATTTAAAACTGCTGAGGATGCTGTTGATGGAATTAATGCATTAGTTGAACGAGGAAATATTTTACGCCAGTTTCTTCATTGAGGTAGTTTATATGGATTTAGATTCACCTGAGAAACAGAAGCGAATTAGTGAAAAAGTAAGATCGATTATCCTTCAATCAAGTGAACAAATTACTCGAAATATACAAGTAACAACTGGAAGAATCTCTGATACTAAGATAAAAAAAATAGACTGTTTTACTGGAGCTGGAGGAAAGACTTATGTTATTGAAGCAGCTCTCTCAACAGCACTAGCAGGAATAATTGATGGGGGAATTGTAATAAAATTCGCAAAGGACTTAGAAACAGAGGTTGAGAATGCCAAACAACTTTCTGAACTATTAAAAATACGTCAAGTTGACTGGGAAAATTGGAAGAAGAACCACGAGCTACCACATCAAATTAAACGATTTCCAGATCAAGTTTTTGCCCCTCAAGTAATTCATGTAATTCCAGAGGTGCAAGCTTTAATATTGGAATTTCTTAGTGGCTTCACTCCACTTCTTCAGTTTGGAGTAGAACCAGCTGACTTATGGGGATATGCGGGGTATTCACTTGCCCGTTTACATGGTCCATCTAAGAAAAAGCCAGCTAATACTGCTTTATATAAACCTTTAATTGATGTGTTATCTGGAACTATTACTGAGGAATTTTTAAATTTTTGGATGGAGATTTTGGAGCAATCAAAAGGTGGAGTAGATTATATTCATGGCGATAGTCATATGAGTAACATCCTAATCTCTCCAGGACAAATTGCATGGATTGATGCAATCATGTTACCTGGATTAGATAGAATGGATGACGTTGCATATATAATTAGTCACGCTGTTCAAGAACATGTTGCTCGAAATTTTAATATTATAACTGATTACTCTGCTCTAATTCATTCCATCACTCGATCTTGGGTACCTTTAATCTTGAGTACTTACAAGCAAACCTATGATATTAGTCAAATATACACACGGTTACCCCTAGATTTCTTTTTAGGGTCTCATTTAATAATTCGCGCAGGTCTATGGGAACAGGAGATAGCACAGATTTTAACAAGATTAGGTCAGAATTTTATTTATGAAATGCCAATATCAAAAATGCTTGAGCTTGATGTATAATCTCTCTCTAGTTATAATTTAAGTGTATCCAATAACCCTAAAGTATATGCTGCAGCCTGTGATGCTCGTAAAGGTTCCGATACAAGAGTCCCAATGCGGAAAACCGGGATAATCGTTCTTAGATTTAGAGGTAATCCTCTTTCTTCATTGCCATATATTAAAAGAATTTTAGAATCAGAGGATGTATATTGTTGCCTTATACTATCTAGTTTCTTTAGAAATTGAATAATATCTTGTTTTCCCCAGAGAGAAAATCCAAGGCAGATATTTTGTGGATCTGTTATAAGAGATTCAATCTCATTTACAATATGATATTTTACTTTACTTAATCCTTTAAAGTATGTTTTTTTCATGTTTTTTAATAATTGATCGGCTTTCTGATTTTCATTAGTGATTATAAGTTCTGTTTGAAAGCATAAAGCAAGTCGAAAAAAATCTGCTACTTCTTGAACAGTATATGGAGAAAAAATTACTAGAGAAGTATGAAAAAAACGATTCCTTTTAAAATTAGAAAAATCTTGAGTGTACTTTACCCCTAGTCGTCCAATTAGAGATTGAGTATGTTTATCTTTCATAACCTCGAAATAAAAGGCTGATTCTGAGTCTTCCTTGTACCTTAATTTCTTCTTTTTCAATCGATCGATAATAGATTTTTTATGAAATGGTATGTTGGAAAATCCACGAAAATCGAGCTGATATTCTTCATTAATACTAAATAGCTGAATCTTATCACTAAGATGGTCAATGAGTGTTTTAAATGGAGGGAGATTGAAATTAAAAGAATCAGGGAACATCCTTATAACTGTGATAACTCCTGGATTAGATAGAAGGTATTCGATAATTTTTTTCGAATATTCTTCCTTTGATTCGATTAAGAGGAGAATTCGATTTTTTTTTCTCCAGTTATCTGATATAATCTGAAAGGATGTGTTAAATGATAGACAAAACTTGTTTATTTCAGATTTTATCTGCTCTTGTTCTTCTTCAGAAACAAAACGAGCTAATTTTATTAGGAATGGATTCATAATTTTTCGTTTTAAAATGAGTTTAATAATCGAATGGAAAGTTTAATCCATATTAAATTTATAATTGATATTCTATTCATAACTCCAAATTATTTGAAGATGGATGTATAATACTTGAAACTTAAAATTGATGGGATAGAAACTGATAAACCTGCGGTTTGGTGGGATGTAGATTCTAATACTGTAAAAATGATTGATCAAACAAAAATACCTTTTGAAATTAAAATAGTCACTTGTACTAATTATCATGAAACTGTATTAGCGATTAAAAACATGATTATACGTGGAGCTCCCTCTATTGGGGCAGCTGGAGCATATGGACTTACTCAAGCTGTTTTTGAATTTTCTGATAGAAAAGATTTCCAAAAACAAATACTAATTGCTTATCAAGAGCTATTAAATTCTCGGCCAACAGCAGTAGATCTCAAAAATGGATTAGACAAAATAATTTCATCTTTATCAAAAACACCTGAAGAAATCTTGAAAGTAGCAGAAGCTTTTGCCTTTCAAATTAAAGAAGAAGGTTTTAAGATAGGGATTATTGGAAAAGATCTCATTAAGAATGGAATGAACATATTAACCCATTGTCATACCGGTGCTTTAGCATTAGTTGATCATGGAAGTGCAATTGCACCTTTAAAACAGGCATGGAGAGAAGGAATGCGATTCCATGTTTTTGTTGACGAAACAAGACCTAGAATTCAGGGAAAAATCACTTCATGGGAGCTAGGATCTGAAAAAATCAATCATACCGTTATTTGTGACTCTGTTGCGGGTTTTCTAATGTCTCAGGGGAGAATAGATTTAATAATCTTAGGAGCTGATCGCGTTGCAATGAATGGAGATATTGCTAATAAAATTGGGACCTATAATTTAGCTGTTTTAGCTAGTTATCATAAAATTCCTTTTTATACAGCTTTTCCAATTTCAACCTTTGATAGACAAACAAAAACGGGGAAGGAGATAGTTATTGAGGAAAGAGAAAATGCTGAAATAAAATATGTATGGGGATTCAATTCCCAAGAATCTCGATATCAGCAAGTATCTCTCTATTTAAACGAAACAAATTTTTATAATCCTGCCTTTGATATAACTCCAAATGAATTAATTACAGGTTACATTACTTCAAAAGGTATATTAGCTGCTTCAGAATTAGAGGAAAAGCTTTGAAAGTAAAAGATCAAACTTTCTAATAAAACAACAGTTTTAAAATTATGGATTGATTTATTAAATAAAACAGAAAAATAAACTTCTGTGTATTTAAGCATGGATAAGTTATATGCAATAGGGGTTGTTTATTCAGTGAAAGAAGTTGTTGATCAAATAAAATCAGTCGTTTCATTTTGTGGGTTTGAAGTTGAATCGATTTTAAGTCGTCAATTCTATATTACATTTGATCTTAAGTCCAAAAGTCGATTTCGTAAACGAACTTATATTCTTGCCGTGTCAAATGGACTAACAGGAATTTTAACAGCTGAAAGAGAACTTAGTCGAAACGCAAGGGGAAAAGCCCTTATTTATGATCCAATCAATCATTTACCCGAACCTACGTTTGATAATGTAATTCTTTTTCATGATTTAGATACCCTCCAACAATTTTTATCTAATTAGAAAGATAAATATAATTCACATTTGGAAAGTGAATGATGAATGGTAAGAACAAAGGGATCGTTACCAACTGAGTTTCCAGATTTTGAAGAATTAGACAAAAGCTATTCTCTCTTAATTAAGGGGTTACCTGGCACTGGAAAATCAAGTTTAGCTCTTGATTTAGTGGCTCATTTACCTAATTCATTTTACGTAAGTACACGGTTAAATCCGAGAGAACTCTTACAGGATTTTCCATGGTTGGAAGAAACGATTCCTACTGAAAGACAACGATCTTTTTTTGTTGATGCTACACGAACTCAATCAGCTGAATCAGATTCCGATATTTTAATTCTTAAATTTGAAACAATGCCTGAATTCGTTCAAAAAATATTTTCCCTAGGAGCTAAATCACAAAAAAAAATTATAGTAATTGATAGTTGGAATGGTTTAACAATCAATTTATCTGACAGTCAAATCAGGCATTGGGAGTCAGCCATTGTTCAATATTTAAGATCTGAAGAATCAAAAATTATATTCATCGAGGAAGGGGTGAAAGATTCCAGTTTAGACTGGATTGTTGATGGTATAATAGTTTTAAGTAAAAGAACGCATATCTCAGAACATGGTATTCCACGAAGAATTAGAGAGTTGAACTTTGAAAAAATGCGGGGTAGAGAGATTAAAAATGAGACCTATCTAGCTAGCTTAAGTTCAGGGCGTTTTAAAACATTTGAACCATTTAAATATCGTTTTCCAGCCATAATATTAAAATCTCCCACGTTGAATGACCCTGGTGAGCAATTTATTTCAACAGGGGCCTCTAGTTTTGACGACCTTTTAGCTGGAGGTTTAGAAAAAGGATCATGGAACTTATTTGATGTTTCAACTACAGTAGGAGATGCCCTTGATATTATTTTATTTCCTATGATCACCAATCACTTAAATAATAATCGTCCCTTGATTTCAATCTTTCGTGAAGGAGTCACTTTCGATTCTAAAAAGAGTTTTTATGATGTTTTTACGGGTACAGAAAATTGGATAGAACATACCTTCAATTTTGAAAGGTACATCCCAAAAAGTACACCAAATAGAAATGAGCTACCAGATAATCTTGATCAATTGTTAGAGAAAATTCAACAAATAAAACAGACTATGAGAAAAAAAATTGGGACTCCTTTTTTGATTAATTTAGGCCTTGATGTTCTAGAAAACAAATATGGTATCCGGGATTTAAATAGATTAATTGCAATATTAGTTTCTCAAGCTAAATTAGAGGGGGATGTCATAGTAGGTTGGTTAAAGGAAAATCAAGAGTACCAAGGTGGTACAACAGCGGCTTCAACTCATTGGAAAATAGATTTAATTAATCGTGCACTTGTATTGGAAGGTATAATCCCTGCAACAGAGTATTTTGCTATTGAACCAGTACTTTACAAAGGGTACATTGATTATAATCTGATACCCATTTTATGATCATTAATTCATCATTATTAATTTTGTTGATTTTGAATGTTTGAAAATGATTCTAGATTATCTGAAATATTAAAAAAAATAAAAGATGGTAAAAATTATAATATTACTGATATAGGACTTGATTTTACTTCAGAACAGAAAGATTTTTTATTCTTAGGGTTGATAAACACTCCTCTCATTGATCATGAATATTTTACAACTGAAAGAACGATTTGGGTCAAAATAAAGGACTTATTTAAGAATGATTATCAAGAACTGGAAATTTTAACTGAAAATTGGAAAAAAACAACAAATATGACTATAATTGCACTCCAAAATTCAATATTTGATTTTGAAGATTACCGTACTGTAATCAGATATCTTTATACCAATTCAAATGATTTGGAAGAGGTAGTTCTACATTCTAGTGAGTCAATTTTAAAATATTTGAAGAATAATAAATTTAATCCCCCCTATTTTCCAAATTATCTAGCATTAATGAGGTTTATTGGAATACCTTTACCCAAAATTGAAAAATTCATCCCTCAATTTTGTAATATCTTTCCCCATAAAAAAGATGAAATAAACAACTTCCAAAAAACCCATATAAAAGCTATTGATAATTATTCTCAATATTTAGAAGATATTGTTTCAGAAATAGCTTATGATGTTGAAGAAATATCCTTAAAAACATATTTTGATCATGAAACTCTTTCTAGGGTACTAAATTTAAAAGTTAACGATTTTATTGAATTTTGGAAGCCAATAAAACGATTCAATGACATTGAGGAGTTTTCAAAAGAAATTAATCCAGTCATTAAGGAAAATCAACTAAGTCTTGTCCCTTTCGTATTTAATTCATTTATACGTCCCTATGCATCTTTTATTGCATCCAAAACAATACAACAAGATAAAATTCCTCAGAATATTCCATCTGAGGCTTTGAATCCCTTTTTAGAGAAACTGGCATTTCCAATCTATAGTAAACCTGAAGATAAAGTTATCATAAAATTCTTAGGTGGCGAAACAATTGGAACCATGGGCATTCTCATAAAGACCAGTATGTCCATTATCTTGATAGATTATGGAATGTCAATAGCAAACTATCAAGTCCCAATTTGGGATGAAGCATTAAATTACCTAGATGCAATCCTTGTAAGTCATTCTCATTTAGATCATATCGGTGCTATTCCTTATCTTTTCGGATTAGGATATTCAGGATATGTTTATGGGAGTGCAATGAGTAAAAATCTAGCAAAATTTCTTCTTTTAGATAACCAGAATCTGATGAATAGAAATACTAGCAATCTTGTTCGAACCGTAGATCCTAGATTTAAGCATCTTTCAAATGAATCAAATATAATTCAGCTTCTAGACAGATTCATAACACTTTCCAGTTCTAAAACCTATAATTTAACCCCTGATATTGCCATCACTCCAATACCTGCTCATCATATTCAAGGGTCTTATGCTTATAAACTTGAAATAGGAAACAAATCAATTTTGTTCTCAGGAGATGCCAATCTGGATCCTAGTGCGTTATTTAATAATGAAGGAGCTAATTTACCAACAGATGCTGATCTTACAATAATGGATTGTACTTATTATAATCAAGAATCTTTTGATACTAAAAAACGTGATTCACTGTTATTTGAAACGGTAAAAGAAAGTAAGCGAGTAATTATTCCCGCTTTTAGTGTTGGGAGAGCGCAAGAAATTTTATTAAAACTTGATAAAGCTGGTTTAACAGCTGAAAGAAAAGTTTCACTCCTTGGTATGGCCACAAAAGTAGCTCGGTTAACTGGAATTTCTACGAAAGGATATTTAAGTGATAATTTGATTCCCCCATTTGATGATCAAGTTGTAATTACTGGAGGAGGTATGCTAGGTGGAGGTTATGCAAGAGAGCTTGTAGAGGAAACTAAAACTGATTCAGATACTTCAATTATACTCTGCGGATTTCTAGCAAAGAATACATTAGCTTATCGTCTTCTTCATAAAATGGAACCAGATTACAAACAAAAAATAGTTTACGCACGGTTTAGTGGTCATAGTTCAAATGATACCCTTCAAAAATACCTCAGTTCAGTTAAAGGTGAAAAAATCTTAATCCATCTAGGAGCATTATCTACCGATCCTTTGCAATTAGAACAATTACGTAAAACTCCAATTTTTAATGTTTCATCTCTAAAAATTCCTGAATTAGGATCATCCATCGAAATCTAACTGATCTTACCTGTTTTTTAAGGTAAAATTCCCTATATTGTTTTTAAAAAATTTCTAGCTATATCAATTTGTTTTGGGTCAAGGAAGGCAGAAATATTTTCCTCTGCTTGTGAACCTTTAATCAATATAGTCCCCGAGGGATCTACAATCATTGAAAGTCCAAAAAAGCAAGCTCCTGGAATAGTTCCAACACGATTGACTCCTGCAACAAAAACTTGGTTTTCAATTGCTCTTGCTTGAAGAAGAGTTGTCCAGACATAGTCCCGTGGTTTAGGGAATTCTGCAACATATATTAATACCTCTACACCCGATTTAGCAAGAGTCCGACTATTCTCAGGGAAACGAAGGTCATAACAAATCTGAATACCGATATTTGCATAACTAGTTTGAATTCCATTTTCAGGTAGTTTACCAGGAGTTAAAAATTGGGTTTCATCCATAGGAGGGAGTGGAAATAAATGATTTTTCCGATATTTTCCAAGAAGAGTTCCTTTTGCATCAATCAATACACCTGTATTATAATAATGACCATCTTCATATTCCAAAAGACTTGTAATGATTGAAACATTATAATCAACCGCTAGATCTATTAAAAAGGAAATTGTTTCCCCGTCAGTTAAATTCTCAGCTTGTAAACCAATATTTTTAAAATCGTAGCTAGTGGAGAACAATTCAGGAAAACATATCAGTTGATGCTCAGAAGATGATGGATTAGGCTTAATCTGGTTTATGAACTGTTGTGCTTTTTGAAAATTTTTCTTTTTTTGCCCAAATACAATATCCATTTGAACTAAATAGAGATCTAAAGGTTTCATGCCTTAAATTTTTCCTATTACGCTATTTTGAGAAATAATTTCGTCTCTCAGCATAACGTAGAGCACCATAAAATATTATTACAGCTCCAATCGTTGATGCTAAAATCTCCATTACAACATGTAAAAGATCTTGATATCGAAAATCTGCTTGAAAAATGAAAAGAAAAAAGTCCCAAAAGCCGTGAATAGCTACTGGAAAGATAAGATTATAATTAGTGAATTTATAGACGTACGAAAACATTACACCAATAACTGCTGCACTAAATAAGATAGCCACCATATAAAATAGATTTCTACTCGTTGCTGCGAGCCAAAAATGGAGAAATCCAAACATTAAAGCAGAGGATACTGCGGAAAATTTGAATGAATACTTTGTTTCGAGCATATTTTGAATATATCCTCGGAAAAGAATTTCTTCACCAAGTCCAATTGCAAAAATTGTAACGAGAAGTGTTAATATGATTGCAAAGACATTGATTAATTCCTTAAGAATGATTATATCAAAGATTATTTCGATGACAACAGTAGGAATTAAGCCAGCTAATGTTATTGGTATTGAAATTAAAATCCACTCCATTCCGTATTGTTTATCCCATTCCAACCCAACATCTTTGAATCTTTGGCGATCAAAGGCAAGGAAAACATATACCAAGCCTACACCTACAATTCCATTAACCATACGGATTAAATTAATCTCTAAATTTAAGGGTAGAGCCTCTCCATTTGGGATTATCTGCTGGACTAGTGGAAGAATAAAAACTTGAAATGTAAATATTAACATGATAGCTATAGCCATAAAGAGAATAATTCGTAACCAAAGTTGAAAAGTAGAATGTTTCTTCATGATTAGGAACCTCGTTGCGTTGTATTCAATAAAATGAAAAGTTTTCGCTCTTAATTATTTCTAATAGCTTATTTGTTTAGATAATATTTTAAACTATATGGAACAACAGATTATCAGTGAAAGTGATTGGTTGCCCCTTTTCTAGCATTTGCAGGTTTAACAGCAGCTGCTTTTATAAAACAGATTGTGGCTGATTATACAGCTGGTTTTGCTAGGTATAAATTAGCGAATTCTTTTTTAGTAGAAAGGATTGATAACAAATTAGAAAAAAAATTTGGAAAAGAGTTTTTAAAGAAAAAACTAACCCCAGATGTACTTGAAGAGGTTCGTAAGGTAATTCATGAGGAACTAGGGGCATTTTCTCCAAAAAAAGACCTTGATGAGTTAATCGTTGGAAGTTTAACTAAGCTTGGGGATGAGCATCAAGCAATTCTTTCTAAATTGGACAACGTAGAATCTTTACTCGAAAAAATTGCCATTCCTCTTGCATATTCCATGGGAAAAGAGAGTTCTGAAGAAATTCCCGAGGAATTATTAACTGGACTCCTTGAGGGGAGCCTACAAGGACATAAAGTGTCACAAAAAGTGTTGAATGAGTTAGTTGAAGAGAAAAGAATTTCATCTGATATTTCTGAAGTCATTAATGAATTTCAATTTATAAAGCGATTATGTGTATCTGGTGAATCAGAAATATCACATCTTGTTAAAAAATTTGCCTATTCACCTGAAGAAATCAATAATCTAAGTACCCTGATGGATATTGCTAGTCTTTTAGCTGGGCCAAGTGAGGAGATAGAAAACGTAATTTCTGAATTTGTATTTAAAATGATTTCAGAAGGGATCAAAACTGAAACGATTGAAAATTCCGTAATTTCCTTTTGTTTCTTAATTCACAGGTTAGGAAAGCTTGAATTGCTTTCAGAGAGTGATAGATTATTATTAGGATCCTTTTTAAGAAAAAATATACAAAATATTAATGATCCAACACGTATGGTAGAATCATACTTCTTATTGTCAAGTATGGGGCTCGCTGGAGACATTGATTCAACGTTCATTAAAGAAGTAGTACAACAATATCATAAACAGGGGATTGATACAACTCGTGAGATGAAAGGGCAACTTCGAATTAGTGGGAAGCTTGCTCGATTCTTAAGAAGATTAGGATTTAAATCCTCAGATCCTGACCTATCTCTTAGGACAATACGGCTTTTGATAAAAAAGATGGATAAACGGAAATTTATTAGAAGTACTCCCCTTCTTCAATACCAGCTAGAGCGTTTAACAAGTGAAGTTAATTTATTTATTGCATATTTTGAGACTGAGAAGATTCAACAAGAGAAATTGGATGAACTGATAGATCTTTTACAGCTTTTATTAGAAATCCTAAATCGTCCTAGAATTTTTGAATTAGAATTAAATGTCAGAAAAACTGTGATAGAGCTGATGGATAGCACTTATTTTCTATATGATTTATTAGCTATGCGAAATTCTTGGGCTTTATTGACCAAATATCAATTAGATGTAAAATCTTTATATTCACCTACTTTAGGATCGTATCAAAGAATTTCCATGAATAAGGAAGCATTTAATAAAGCTCTAGGAGATTATTCTCAGAAAAGAATGAAGAGAATTGAACGTGATTTACCCATTCCACCTAAAACAAAGTCAAGAGAAAAAATTACTGAGAGATAATTCTGAATCAAAAAACCTCTCTAATCTCCTTAATTTATCCTTTGGGAACATAAAGGTTTTTAACAAAACAGATAAAGATAAATTTCATACGAAGTATGACAATAATTTCATTCCTATAGAATCAGAAGAATGTAGATTCGGAGTTGAAACCACCTCACATTAAGTGATTTGGTGCAGTGGCATGTTTAACGGAATAATCTTTTCAGTGATGGCAGATACAGGTCCAATGACTGAGATTAATCTTTCTCAACTTGATGAAACTTCTTCGATGAAACTTAGCATCAGTCTTCTGACTGCCCTTGGTTTAGGGGAAAGTCGTGATCAAATAAATCAACTTCATGGTCCTTTTCCAGTTCCAGGGAGGAAAGAACTAGCATTAGCATATCCATTTACTTTAGAAGGTAATGAATCACAAGATCCACGAATTCAATTCTCAGGAAGATATTGTACTATTTTTTTATTATTCGATAAAGAGGAAAAGTCACGAGCTCTAACCAATTTCGGAAATATTGAAAAAATTCTGTCTGAACGTCTGAAGTCAATCGAAAACCAAAAACAAATATCCATTGATTATCTTAAAGATATTTATACGAATTTAGAGAGTTTTATTTCATATAATGAGGGTAAAAGTGCTCCTAGTTCAATTAAAGAATCTGCACTCAGTTTTCAAGAGATTCGTGAATCTCAAACTCGGCATCAAGAATTATCAGCAATCATTCGAGACATTACACAAGTCCAGACATCGATTAATCAACTTCTAGATGAATATATGGTATTTACAGACCCTCCCATCTTAGAAGGATCTTATTATATGCGTCCAAATGTAAAACCGGAAGAATTTCTAAAAATTTATCCATTGATCACTCGTTATATTAGAGTATTAGCACGGTTAGATGGTGAAGATAAAGAAACAGTAAAAGAAATAGTTGAAATCTCTGTTTTGGTTCGTATTGGTAACTTATTTTATTGGAAAGCTTTAATTTCTCATCAAACCATAGAATTTGAGAAAGCCATCGAGTTTTATATGCGCGCAAACGATCTTAAAGATGATTCAATCCTATATTTAACAATAGGATCTATCTATAGAAAATTAGGGAGAGATGAGGAGGCCAAAGATTGGATTGAAAGTGGTTTTTCTCGGATGCGTAAACGGAAAGAATCCGTACGAATTTCAAAAAATATGCTTTTTGGTGATGTTAAGTAAAAAAGGGTAAGGGTAAGATTAATCTTCTTCTCTTGAACGAGGAATACGTTCAGAGGGTCCTCCTGTTTTATTCAATCCCATTTCTCGGGCTAATTCGACAAATGGTAAAACCATTTGAGCAATCGATTTATAAGCATCTTGTCCTTCACCCAATAAAATCATTTTATCGACATTTATGTTTTTAAAGACTTCAGGAAGCATATCAAGTGTTTTCAGTTGAATATATTTTTCATCCGCTTCACTTAAAGCCTTAGCTTGTTCAAGGATACCTTGAGCTAAAGCAATCTGAGTTTTACTTATTTTAGCTGCTTCACCCTCTGCTTCAGCTATTAATTGATCCTTTCGTGCCATTGCTTCTTGTCGAATTCGTTCTGCATCAACTGAAATTTCTTGTGTAACTTTTAAGAATTTTTCAGCTTCTGCTTCAATCTTCATTCTTCTCCGTTTAGTTTCAGCTTCGATAACTGCCCTCTCCTGTTCTAATTGAGCAATTTGAATTTCTCTTTGCTTAGCTTTGGATTCAATCTGAAGTTTTACTTCTTGATCTGTCTCTCCAGTTTTCTGTTTCACTGCAAGATTTCGAAGTTGAACCATTTCTTCCATTTCGGCCTGACGTAGTTGAGCAGTTTGTGCTTCTTCTATCTTTTTTACTGCTTCAAGATTGTCTTTTAATCTTGCATCGAGTACTTCAACATCTCGAATTTCTACTGATTCTACAGTAATTCCCCAGTCTCCAGCAAGATGATGAAGTTCACTTGTAACATTTTTGATAATTTCAGCACGGTTTCTGATGATTTGTTCAATTCTCATGTTTGCACAAGTAGTTCGAATAATTGCTTCAGTAGCATTTTTAATTGCTTTTTCAACATAATCAGAGCGGGCTGGATTCCAACTAACTTTCGAGAATGATACCTCTGGGTTGGTAACCCGCCAATAAACAAATGCTGTAATAGCAATATCTTGATATTCATGTGAAACGACCTTTTCTCTAGCCTCAAGAAGGGTTTGCTGTACAGTGGTGGGAATTACTATAACTTCGTCAAAAATAGGCCACATAAATACAGTTCCACCAGTACCAGCTCTTTTTACTTTTCCTCTCCGAAAATGGATAACATATTCATTTGTTTTATACTTTCGATAACGAGATACATAAAATATAGCAAAGAAAATAAAGACAAATACAAAAAGTATGACTATCCCAGCTCCATATGGAGCCAAGTCAGCAATCAAACTATCTAAATTTTGGAGTACAAATATATTATTCATTATTTACACCTTTATTTGAGCATCAGTCACTAATCCCAACGTATAGATCTCTTGTCTGGGATTGGCTTCTTATTTTCCTCTGATGAGGGCCATTCATCAATTATTACGGCATTTGAGTCAATTTTAATAACGTAAGCTTCCATGTCTTTCGCTATTGCTCCATATCTAGTTTTTGCTGCCATTTTAATTGGACCATGAATTGAAGATGTCTCAATTACAACTAATCCTCCATCTGTGTCAACTGTGGTAATAGTTTTAACCTTATCATCAATTTTTATTGTTTGAAGAGGTGTTTCATAAATGTCTGAAACAGCTAATTTTGCCCAGAGTTTGGAAATACCATATGTAGTTCCAATAGGGATAATAAAAGTCAAACCTATAATAAAAATTGGATTAATTGAAGTTTGAAGAAGAATGGTACCTATTCCACCGAATGTCATTAGAAAAGTACCAATTAATAACATTAAAGGAGTAGGATTATCTGCTTCAAATGCATGGTCCTT
Source organism: Candidatus Hodarchaeum mangrovi (assembly GCF_975850365.1). Taxonomy (NCBI): domain Archaea; kingdom Promethearchaeati; phylum Candidatus Hodarchaeota; class Candidatus Hodarchaeia; order Candidatus Hodarchaeales; family Candidatus Hodarchaeaceae; genus Candidatus Hodarchaeum; species Candidatus Hodarchaeum mangrovi. The sequence goes on from NZ_CDLCQJ010000089.1 coordinate 25,348, forward strand.
AATATCAAAGTGTTTATCGACATGAAGACCTACATCATGATCTACATCTAGATCAATGTCAGTATCAATATCTGCATCCCCTAAATCTATACCCCCGTGATCTAGAGATACATCATGATCAATATCATGATCTATGTCAGTATCATGATCGAAAATATGGCTTCCTTGAAGAAATAACGTTAGGAAGAATAGGATTAATCCTGAGATTAAACTACCTAAGCAAATTTGTTCAAGGAGTAATAAGATGGTATCTATTTCTATCAGTGCCATATTGCTCACCTATACCTCAGTATGACCACAGTTATATATATAATGTTCTCGGAAATTAGCAAAATAATGTTTACAAAAGGTATCGTTCTTATAACATTAGATTTTATTTCAGTTGTTACAATATTTATTTTCTAGTTGTTTATTAAAAAATAAGTTTGATAAATCAAATTCTAATTCTCTAGAAATAGGATTATTACATCTATTAAGAGTGGGTTTTTTAAATATCAAAATGATTAATTTTACTGATCTATAATTTAAAATATCTTGAATATCTACATATTACAAAAAAATTAGGTTAAAATAGATACATTAGATTTTTACCCAGATCTCTTATATGGGTGAAAATAAACTAACCCCTATATTTAAATAGCTTCACAGAAGTATTCGTTCAGTGCAGCATCAAAAATTTCTAACATTTAAACACATGAAAAACCACAGAGGAAGGATCTTCCTACAATTTGAAACTATAGATAGTTCTGAGACTCTTCATCTCTAATACATTAAATAAAAAGGTTTTGGGTAAACCATGTTTAAACGGATTCTTATTGCTAATAGGGGAGAGATCGCTACACGAATAATAAATGCTGCTCAAGAGATGGGAATTGACACTGTAGCAATATATTCCGAAGTTGATGAAGATTCAGTACATGTCCACGCTGCGGACTATTCATACCCCCTAGGAGATCCAACACCTGCTAATAGTTATTTGAACATGGAAAAAATCATCCGAATTGCATTAGAAAGCCAATCAGAAGCAATTCACCCCGGATATGGATTTCTTTCAGAGAATTCTGAATTTGCACAGAAAGTTCTTGATAATGGACTTAATTTTATTGGTCCAACACCCGAGGCAATTTATGCTGTAGGTGACAAAATCCAAGCAAAAAAGACGATGGAAAAAGCTGGAATACCAGTAATTCCAGGATATCATGGTGGTTCACGAAATAAAGATTATCTTTTAAAGAAAGGAAAAGAAATTGGTTTTCCTTTGATGATCAAGGCTACAGCTGGAGGAGGGGGACGTGGTATGCGTATTGTTGAATCTGAAGATGAATTTATTGAGTCTTTCGAAAGTGCAAGAAGAGAGGCTGAGGGTGCATTTGGCTCTGGTGATGTATTTTTAGAGAAATATCTTCCATATATTCGTCACATTGAATTTCAAGTATTAGGAGATAAGTATGGTAAGCTTATTCATTTGAATGAAAGAGAATGCTCAATACAAAGGCGACATCAAAAGATCATTGAGGAGACACCATCCACAGCATTAAGTCCAGAGCTTCGTAATAAAATGGGAAAAATAGCTGTCTCCGCAGCTCAAGCTGTGAATTATTCAAATGCAGGATCTGTTGAGTTTGTATTAGATGATACAACTGGAGAATTTTATTTTCTCGAGATAAATGCAAGACTTCAAGTGGAACATGCCATTACTGAAGCTGTTACAGGTATTGATTTAGTGAAATGGCAAATAAAAATAGCTGCAGGACAGAATTTGACTTTAAATCAAGAAGATATAGTCTCAAGAGGACATGCTTTGGAATTCAGAATCTATGCTGAAAATCCCGAAAAGCAATTTCTACCCTCTTCAGGTACAATTTATCAGGTCCAAGTTCCTGTAGGGGTAAATATTCGCAATGATCTTGGAATTTCCACGTTGGGTGGGAAAATTTCGACTTATTACGATCCAATGATAGCAAAACTTATTGTCCATGCTGAAACCCGTGAAGAGGTAATTCAAAAGATGAGATGGGCACTAAGGAATTACAGTGCTCAAGGAATTCCAACAAATATCGCATTTCTTCGTGAAGTTTTAAACAAAAAAGCTTTTCAAGAGGGAGATACTCACACTAATTTTGTAGAAAATCACTTTAATAAATGGAAAGGGAATCAAAAAGAAACTCCAGTTGAGGTTTTCTTAGCTGCAGCTTTATTTGAAGTAATGGAACCTTTTTTGTCTACGGGACAGGATCTTACACCAAGTTCATTAATAAATGGTATCGATCATTATTATTCACCTTGGTCCAAATTAGGAACTTGGGGACGGGAATCCTTAGATGCGATGTCCGGAAAACTGACTACTACTATTGGGAAAGGGAAAGCAGCAATTAAGAAGATACTACCTAAAGTCGGAGATGATTTTCATTCTTCTTTTTTACCTGATTCTGATCCCCACTCTCCTTGGCGAAAAATAGGTTCTTGGCAGCTTGGGAAAAAGGACACAAGAAAGTTATAGTTAAAATTCTGTGACGAAGTATGAGTGATATTTTTACATTTGATGATGGTCGAAGACGGCATGAGGTAAGATTAAGAAGGGATGAAAAGAATAATTTTTTTGTTGTGGTTGGAGATAAAGAAATTCAGGTTCAAGCAAAGGTCTTAGGGGTGGGTCAATTCCAATTTACTCTAGATAATATTATATACAAAGTGAATGTTTCAAAGAATGGGGATACACGATTTATTCATCTTGATGGTGAGGATTATGAGATTCGTCGTGTTTCAACCTTAGAAACAGAATTTGAAGAAATTGACGAAGCAGAAGGGGGATTAAAGAGTCCAATGCCTGGTCGAATAGTCAAAATATTTGTTAAAGAGGGACAAAAGGTCAAAAAGGGGCAGGATCTTATCTCCATCGAAGCCATGAAGATGGAAAATAGAATAACAGCTCCTTTTGATGGCATTATTACAAAAATATTGTTTTCTGTAGGGGATCAGGTTGAAGCTAATATCCCTCTAATTGAGTTAGAAAATATCGAGTCAAAAAAGACCAAAGAAGAATAAAGATTAATAGCGTTTGAATTTACATTTTCTTCTGATTTGTTTCCAAGTGAGAACATTAATTCATTTTATTACTAGTCTTTAAACATAAATCAAGCAATATATTAATCTATCATCGAATGAAACTAAGAATAGTAACGAATTTACAAAGGGAAATTGTATGCCAATAATAAAAAGTAAAATTGATGTTAATTCTAAGGCATTCAAGGAAAATACTAAACATTATCAGGATATCCTTCAGCTCTTAAAAGAAACATTAGATAAAATCAGAGCAGGTGATCCAGAAGCTCTTGCAAAACACATAAGTCGTGAAAAAATTCCCGCAAGACAGCGAATTCAGAAATTATTAGATCCTGACACTCCTTTTATGGAATTAAGTTCTCTTGCAGCATATAACATATATGATAATTCATGTCCTTATGCAGGTATAGTAACAGGAATTGGAATGGTATCTGGAAGGGAAGTGATGTTTATTGCGAATGATGCTACGATTAAAGGAGGTACATATTTTCCAATGACAGTAAAAAAGCATCTAAGAGCTCAGGAAATTGCTGAAGAAAATCATCTTCCTTGTGTTTACTTGGTAGACTCTGGTGGGGCATTTTTACCTCTACAAGCAGAGGTCTTTCCAGACCGTGATCATTTTGGACGGATTTTTTATAATCAGGCACAGATGTCCTCTAAAGGGATTCCTCAAATTAGCGTAGTAATGGGTTCCTGTACAGCAGGAGGAGCATATGTTCCTGCTATGTCTGATGAAACTATTATTGTAAAAGGAACAGGAACAATATTTTTAGGAGGTCCTCCACTAGTAAAAGCTGCTACTGGCGAGGAAGTATCAGCAGAGGATTTAGGTGGTGCTGATGTTCATTGCCGAACTTCAGGAGTAGCAGATCATTACGCAACTAATGACGAACATGCATTGTTAATGACAAGAACCATCATTGAGCATTTAAATTTACCCCCTAAAACACGACTTGATATTAGAGCTCCTGAACCTCCTCAATATGATATTGAGGAAATTTATGGAATATTACCAAAAGATCCAAGACAAGCTTATGATGTACATGAAATAATTGCCAGAATCGTTGATGGATCGAAGTTTCATGAGTTTAAAGCATTGTATGGAACTACCCTTGTATGTGGTTTTGGACGAATAATGGGATATCCAGTTGGTATTCTAGCAAATAACGGAGTTCTTTTTTCTGAGAGTGCTTTAAAAGGAACTCATTTTATCAATCTGTGTTCTGAAAGAAAAATTCCCTTAGTTTTTCTACAAAACATCACAGGATTCATTGTTGGGAAGGAAGCTGAAGCTGGGGGTATTGCAAAAGATGGTGCTAAATTAGTTATGGCAGTTAGTAATACCGCGGTACCAAAAGTGACGATAATTATAGGAGGATCCTACGGTGCTGGAAATTATGGAATGGCAGGAAGAGCTTATTCTCCTCGGTTTTTATTCATGTGGCCAAATGCACGAATTTCAGTGATGGGAGGTGAGCAGGCTGCAAATGTGTTAGTTACCGTTAAAGAATCTCAATTAGCACTAAAGGGAGATAAATTGACAACAGAAGCTCGAGAGAAGATAATGACTCCGATCTTGGAAAAATATGACAGAGAATCAAGTGCATATTACTCAACAGCAAGACTTTGGGATGATGGAATAATCGATCCAGCTGACACCCGAATAGTATTAGCGTTATGTATTTCTGCCTCTTTAAATGCACCAATTCCAAATACAAAATTTGGTGTTTTCAGGATGTAAATATTTGAATTCTTAAGGTAAGGAAGTATTAATGCAAAAATATGAAACAATTAAAGTTAAAATTAGTAATTATGCTGCTGTTGTGACATTATCGAGACCTGAAATCCATAATGCCTTTAATTCTTTAATGATAGAGGAATTAACAACGGCCTTTAAGCTTCTTGAGAATGATGAGGAAGTTAGAGTAATAGTTTTAACAGGAAAAGGTAAATCTTTTTCTGCTGGTGCTGATGTCAATTATATGCGAGA
>NZ_CDLCQJ010000090.1:0-36686 GCF_975850365.1 Candidatus Hodarchaeum mangrovi
ATCCTTCTTCACCTGTATCAAGTCTTATAAAATCACCTACAGAAAATTCCTTAGCTGCAATAATATAGATTCCAGAGAAAAAATTCGATAGGGTAGGTTGTAAAGCTAAAGCGACTGTCAATCCTCCAACACCTAACAATGTAAGCAATGGAGTTATGTCGATACCCAATGACTGAATAATAATTAAAAATCCTAGTAAAAGAAAGATTAAATTTATTATATTAGTAACTAGAGTGGTACTAGCTAAAGCTCCTTCTGTTTTTTCCGAATAATGAGTGATAAAGCCATTAGTCATTTTAGCAAGAATCATTAGGAATGTTAAAATAAAAATCAAGAAAAATCCTCTTGCCAATAGATCAAGAAATGTTAAATCAATATTTAAGACATCGGTAGGAATACTTACAATTGCCAGATAAGAACCTAGTAAGAAAAACCAGAAAAAAGGGATTCCTCTTAATGAATTGGAAATTATTATGAATCCTTTCCATTTTACCCTTGAAAGTGATCTTCTAAACCTCGTGAAAATAATTAATTCGATTAATAGTCCTAGAAGGATACCTCCAAGGAAATAAAATACAGGGGTGATCCAACTATCAACATTTTGCACTAGCATGTTATAATCTCTCCTTCAAAACAAATCAATTTTTTTAATAATTGATATTTAATTCCCCTGCATTTGTTGAGTATTTAAACGAATTGATGCTTTTTTGCTTTACAGAGAAAATCCTTGAGAGATAGAAAATTTGTGCTTTTTCCTAGAAAATTCCTTCTTAAGAGGTAAAAATACTGTGAAATAGACTAACCTTCAGTTATGCTTTGTATTTGAGAGCAAAACGCAAGAACTTTATTATATAATGATGGAACTGGTTCATTATGTTCACGTAATCGTTCTTTAGGGAATCCAAAGAATATTGACAGTCCATTATCTAATATTCGTATCATAAAGACTCTTCTCGCTGATTCCATGAGAATAGATGTTGATTCTTGATACTCTGAATTTGATAACCGGTTCATAACTGCATCAAATACTTCTTTGATTTCAGCTAACGATATATGATCAAATCTATCTATATTTTCGATTTTAGTTAAAGGAGCTCCTTCTCTTGTATATATTTGAGCCATATCAGCATAATTATGTCGGATAAATGTTTCTAGTAAGGGCCGGAGAGTTTTCTTTGCTCCACTTGCTTCTGCATAAACATCTCCCATAGCACTAAAAATAGAATCATTAAATACTGTAGTTTCATAATACTTTAAGGTTTGAGTTACTCCTGCTGCAAGATATTCATAAATGGTTTGTTTAACCTCATCTCTAAGATTCTTGGGTACACGATCGGTTTTATGTTGAAATATGAAAATCGATGCTTCAGGACTAAATTGGTTAATTTTTTTCAAACTTAAATCAAGATAATATTTTGCACGTTGAATTTCAGGGATATTTAGCGAATCAATTACAAAGACTAAAACTTTTACTCCGCTAAAGATAAATTCTGATAGTTCGCCTGTAAATCGATCAAGAAAAGCAGTTTGTCCGCCTAAATCGAAGATCGTAATCTCTGTTCCAGCAACAACTTTTTGTTTTCTTTCATAGTCAATTGTTGGATTATAATTTGTTTCCTTGGATAGTATTTTTCCTTCTGTAACAGCTCGTATAATAGTTGTTTTTCCTGATTCTGCTAATCCAAGGATTAGGACTTTACTGGCTTTCTTTCGTGTAAGGTATGACATTTAGGGTAATCTCCGATCATTCACTGATTTCGCGCAATATTCCAATCTTTTCAATAATCATTTCCCTTTCTAAGGGGTCTAACACGTTACGAATAGTGAATTCATTTTTAAATCTGTTTGAATTTAAATTAGATGCACTCCGTCCTGCTATAAACATTAAACGCTGTGATACGTTTTCTTTTAATTTTATAACCAATAATCTCTTTAAAATCGTATTCGCTATAATTAAAACCGAATTGTCCATGATTTCATCGTTTGGTTGTAATGGAAGGGGATCCCCTACATCATTGATTGTATAGTATTCCAGTCCTCCTCGCTCAGCCAAAACTTGAGGCTGATATTCCATAGATGGTATGGTTCCATTTGATAACTCTTCGCATAAATTTTTCATTCGATTAAAGATCGTTTGCATTTTTCCTGGGTCAATTAAGTCGTCTTCTTCCTTTAGAACTTTTGATTCTTGTCGGAGAGTTTTTTCAATTTGTGAATGTATTGAAAATACTTGTTCTCGATTTTTTGATTCAAAAATTAACCAAATAGTTGATTCACGTCCATGTTGATTGATTCGGGCATCTTTTGTAGTTTTTGGAATAACTGTGAAAGACATTGCCAATGCTTCGTAATCAGGAGTATCAGGTACTGGAATAGATCCATGTAGTCTATAATGTTGTTTTTCAGCAACCGTGCCTGCACCCATTGAAAGAATAGTCATCCCAATCACACTTAATTTGACCGTAGTATCTTCTGACAATGAAGATAAATTCAAAAGAGGGTAGGGGCCCATATCAGTCATGGTAGTGCAGATAAGACCCGTTATCATCTAGATTCAAATCTCCAAGTACTAAGTATAATTCCTTTTATATAAACCTATAATTTCGAACTTAAGGATTTCACTAATTCACTACATTTTCGCTCTATTGTGGCAAAAGATTCCTTATTTAGTTTAAAATTTGTTTCCCTTCCAAGTAAAATCAGTTTAATTCTATTTGTAACTAACTGAGTGATCATAAGAAAATCCTCGACCCGTACAATGTTAATTTTTGATCCTTGAGATACCTCAAAAGCCCCTTCTTGAGCAAGAACACGGATAATCTGTGGGCCTACTTTTTCTTCCCAGCTTTGATTTTTACCTTTGGCTAAAATGACCTTGTTATTATCAGTCAATATGTATGCCCCTGCAAATCCATAATCGGTCATTTTTTCAGTCAAAATGGATTGAATTGCTTTCTGTTGAGAATTATTTAAAGTAATTGTTTGCTGATTCTTTTCTTTTTCCTTTTGAAGGCTAAAATCTACCCCTCTACTTATTATTTGGCTAATTATCATGTTTGTTAACCGTTGTTCATCAGGACCTTTCAGAGAAACAACATATGCTGAAATATCTTGAGGAATAATTTGTTGTAAACGTGCAGAAACATTTCTTAAAATATTATTTCGTTCTATATCATTTGGAATAAGATGACCTCGGTTTAGCAGCAGAATAACTTTAAATGATTTATTGTAAGACTCAATCTGGGTAATGACTTCTTTAAAGTCATTGACCGTTTCATCTAATCGTTGATAGGTAATATCGTGAACATATATTAGCGTATGTATTCGTTTAAGTATTCTCTCTCTGATTGGGGCTAAAAGATCATTTAAATAAGATGTATCAGATTTTTTAAAGGTTTTAAAAAGCCAATCAAAATAAATTATAATATCCTCGACTTTTTGATTTGATTCACTTTTACTGAATTTTGTAATTTGATTAAACAAAAGGTCTTTCCCTGAATGAGATAATCCTGCAAGAACTAGAAGGTTCTGGTACAAAATGAAGCCTGCCTTATGTGGATTGTTGAATCATACTTTCTAATTGTTTAGCCAGTAATCGTACATCCTCCTCAATATCTGAAATATTTTTAGTTTCTAAGGTTGATTTTGCATCAGTTGAAATAAGAATGATTAATAATTGTGGTAAACTTTCAAGTCTAGATCGATAGATTAATACCGAGCCAAAGCGTTGAAGTTCTGATCTGGAATTTGCGACTAATTGGAGATCGTTTGTTCGTGTCATTAGATTTAAGACATGTTGGATCTCATTTATATCTAGATCAGATGCATTTATTCGAAAATCAGGGTCATCTAAAGATATTAACAGGACCTCATCTAGTCTATTCATAAATTTCAAAGTATGGAGGACCTGCTGGATAGGACGCAATCGTAATCGTTTTTTTATTGTTTCTAGATCTTCTTCTTTTTCTATTTCTTCCGCCTCTGGAATAATTTCACTAGCTTCAGCAGTTATCCGTTTAAAAGCTTCATGGATTGAATTGTCATAAATTGAGGTTTGCAAAAATGTTATATTTTTATTTGGTGCAGCATCTTGGAACATCTCCATCAAAAATTCCATTCGTTCTGCTCTTTGAGTAAGATCGGTCATTAAATCCGTTTTATGTAGTAGCACATAGATAGCTGGTTGTACATCAGACATTTCTTCTAGTCGACTAACTCCCTCTACAAATGCTTTTCTTGATGCTGGAAATTTATCTGGGGTGAAAATATCGCATATGAATACCAGAACTGCTACATTACTGAATATAAATGAGCTCATACTGCTTAAGAATCTTTTTAAAAAAACCTCCTGACCCCCAAGATCCATTACAGTAATGGGTTCATCAGCTACTTCTTCAATTTGGCGTTCATAATTTAAAGTAGCTGCATAATCTTTTGTTTCCTCTGGTGCTTTTCCTCCAAAAACTACATCTTTAATCGAAGTTTTCCCTGCTTGTGATAAGCCTAGAAGAATGATTTTGCGAGTTGAAGACTGCTTTAATTGTTTGAGATAGTGGCTCACTGAGGGAACCTCTTATTAAATATTTAAATACTTTAATTTAAGTATTTAAGTGATACTTTTTTAAGATTAGCCAATCATAGCTAGCAATCAAATTGATCATAATCTTTACTATTAACTTTTATAATTCATTTTTTTTATTTTATTAGTTCTACCTTCAATAATAATATTAAAGCCTAATTAACATAATCTAGCAAAATTATTCCGAATTCATTAAAGATAATAATTAAATCTAAACAGAAAAAAAGAAATTTTTTGACTCTACGCGAACTTTTTTTCATTCATTTGCCTTTTATACTATAAAGGATGATTGTCTGAAAGGTTTTTAAAGGATTAAGCTAAATCCAACCTTAGCAACTCTGAGAAATTCTTGGTTTTAAACATGTTTTTTTCTTTCAAGAAACACTACTGAGGAAAATAAATGGATGGAGAACACATTTAGATTTTTTTAGTTGTTGGATGATTTGCTATTGTTGATCAAAATCTTTTTTTTGGATAATGTTGTATTTGATGATTTTAAATTAAAAGAATGATAACAAAGTTATTTATGTGTTTTCGGTGGCGTGAATGAGCAAACCAGACCTCATGTGTGAAACAACCTGTAAATTTTTTAGATGTAGTGAAAAATATCTTAAGATTACTCAAAAGGGTGACAAAAAACTTTTTCTTTGTAGGATGGTAGAGGGAGACGATTGTGTTGGGTATAAATGTAAATTTGCTTTGTGCTTTCACCGACCCTCAGCACTAGAAATTTCTAGTGGAAGATGTAATCTTAAAGTAAAAGAATATACATCAAAAAAGAGAGCGAAAAAACATCAACAAAGAACAAAATTTGTTGACGATCCTTTAAAATATCGTGCTTACCTGGATAAAAAATTGAAGAAGCAGTATTCCAACAAAGATTTTTTTTAAATAGCTATATGTTAATATTCATGACGCTCTAGAACAATTTCACGTGCTTTAGGTAACGCATCAAGGCGTTTTTGTTTGTGCATATCCATAAAACTAGCGATTATTGAGATCAAGTTTTTTTTATCTTCACCACACATTATTTCGCCATTTAAGCATTTCTGAGCAAGTTCAGTTAATTTTTCATTGTTATTTTCAAAAAAAAATCGATATAAATCAAAAATTCGACAAATATGGGGATTTCCTCCCAATTTTTTCTGTTCTTTAAGAGAAACCCTTCCTCCAGTTAAAACGTTAAAAATTTTAGTATGAAGACCTTCTTGTGTTTCAAATAACGTTAAAGTAGATAAAGGGTTACGTTTTGACATTTTTTCAGATCCATCTAATCCTTCAATTAAACGGTGGTAAATAAAGCTTGGTAATTGAAATTGATATTCATCTTGAATTTGTTTTTTCCTAGCGAGATCACGTGAAAGACGAGCATGAGGAGCCTGATCTGCTCCAATTGGTACAATAGTTGGCATTGGTTCGTATAGTACTTGTGGAAATAAAATATCTGCTACTTGAATAAATGCAGCATTATAAATCCCCATTTTATGTTCGCCATAGATGGCTTTCATCATGTTATAGGTTGTATATGTTGAAAGAAGATACCCTAGTTTCATGATTTCAGGTTGCCTACTCTGTCTATAGACATATGCAGAATCCAAGTCCAATCCCAAAGCTATAAAATCCGCAATATTTTCAATAGCGTTTTCTTCAGCTTGTTTTAGTGATACTTTTCCATCGATATAGCTTTCTAGATCAGCTATACAAAAAAAAACTTTTCCTCCAAGTTTTTGAAGATAAATGGTTTCACGACAAGTTACCAAATTCCCCACATGATATTCTTTAGAACTTGGTTTTATTCCCGTCATTACTGCAAAAGGTTTTCGATGGGTTATTGCATCAATAATGCTTTCAAAAGCCGTATGACCAAAAATTATTCCTCTAGCCATGTAAAAGTGTTGATCTTTAGCTGGAATCTTATCTAAGATTTCTTCAAATGGTGTAATGCCAAATTCGTTCATTAAGCGATTGTAATCAACCACTCCACCTCCAAAAGAATTAATTAAACTAATTTTACTCAAAATATGGTCATATTCCATTGTGGACCCTCTTAACATTGTTAAAACTTATAAAAAAGGAAAAGTTAGTGAAGGAATTAGAAATGCTCTGGCTAGAAAACAAAATAAATGCTAGTGAATTTCTACTAGCGATAAAATCCATTGGTAGAGCATTCTCATCTCCATAAAGGATAGGAAATACAAATTATTAAAAGCTTGTTATCCTGACATTTCACATCTAAACAAGTTTATGTGTAAAGTGATAGAATCCACTAGTTTCATATAGAAATTGGAGTATAATGACAACTGCTGTTACACTTAACCCAAAACAAAACGCTACAACACCTAATGCTCCTCCAAGGTTTAAAAAATAAGCTCCTGAAATTGAACCAAGAATAGAGCCTGTAGACATAATTGATTGTGTGAAACCCATTTCACGTCCTCTATTTTCTTCTTTCGTTACATCTGAAATCATTCCTAAGGAGCTAGAAGCAAAGCAACCCGCACTAAGTAGGAATATGAACATCATGATAATGATTACAAGATGAGGAAGGTTAAATACTACTTGTGGCGTAAAATCTGCTGGTGTTAAGGCTAATGGTTTTGTTTTAGCTAAAGAAAATGGATTTGATATTAGATCAATCAACCCCTCAGACCCTTGACCTAAAATAAAATAGAACATACTGATTAGTAGACTCATTCCGACTACACCTAGGATTAGAAAGGGTTTCCGACCAAATCTGTCAGATAATTTACCAACTGATGGTTGAATTACCCCAATTATGGCTACACCAACTAGGAATATGAAACCAATAGCGGATACAGGTATTTTATCTTCTGCAACCTCTTTTAATATTACAGGGGCATAAGTACCTCCCGCTCCAATTAAAGTAGTATAAGCAAGCCAAGCTATGGCAAATTTTCTAAATTGCTTATCTTTTAAACTTTCTACCATTGTTTTAAAAGGATTGATACCTATTTCAGAGGAATCTTCCATCTCCTCAATTTCAGCTTTAAAAGTTGCTTCCTCTGGTTGTTTTCTCTTAGGTTCCTGCAATCGAAATAAATAAAGGGTACAAGCAGAAAACATAATGACTGCAAAGAAGAAAAACGAATATTCAATAAATGATTCCCATAATAACCCTCCTAATAAAAATCCACTGCCTCCACCAATAGATCGTGCGAGATAAAATTTTCCCATGGTTTCTCCATGGTTCTGTTCGGGGGAGAGATCAGCAAATATGGCTAAAATCGGGCCAGAAATCATTGCTGCTGCAAGACCTTTAAGTGAATTAAAAAATAATAGAATTAGAAACGCAGAAGGAATAACTTCATATATCGAATAAACTATAGGGAATGGTATGAATGAAATTCCAGCTAATCCCGTTCCAATGATTAGTAGGGGTCTACGACCCAAACGATCACTCAAATAACCGAAAAATGAAGCTGTGGATAATGAAACAAGATAATATACCCCTAAAATAATTGACAAACCGCTTATTCCACTTGGATCAACATGATAAAAATATAGAGGTAAACAAATAACAGATGATGAAAAAGCTGACTCTGTAACCGCTACTGCGAGAAGTAATAGCATAATTTGTTGGCGAAGAAGAAAAGAAATAGGTTGTCCAAAGAATTGCAATGTATCTTTTGTATAACGTGAGATTGACCGTCGAAACACTACTTTTCCATCCCAAGAGACATTTACTATCTGAATTCTAAGGAATCATAAGTTCTTTTGGCTTATTAACATGAAATCTTCTTCCTTTTTTAATATTACATTTCTATTAAAAAATAAAGGATTTTAAACTGACTGGTATGTTGCTCTTTCCAGATATTCTCAATCCCATAATTCTTATTGAGGGCTTAGAATGAAGATTTCACTAGTTGGACTTAGTGGTTGTGGCAAAACATCAATATATTTGACTACTTTAGGCGGTATGACACCTAATGAGACCCGAGATTTAGGGCCTACTGTTATGCATGACGTTAAAAGTCACAATTATTTGGGTTTGGAAATAAGCCTTTGGGACTTTGGTGGACAGGAAGAATATCGGCAATCCTATTTCGAAAGGCCTCAGCTTCTAACTAATACTACTGCTCTTATTTTTGTACTCGATTTACATCAACCTGAACAGTTTGATGAAGCAAATAGATATTTTACTAATGTTTATAAGGTTATCCAAGAAGGGGGTGGTGCTCCTACTATTTATGTCTTCTACCATAAGTATGATACTGAGGATTATTTTGAAGCAAAGCTTAAGGAAAGCCTTGTAAAAGCTAAAGCTCTTCCTTTCATAAAAGAGTATACACCCCAAGCTTATATTACCTCTATTTATAGACAAGATGAGTTAAGCGATGTATTTCGGCAAATCTTAATTGCTGACTTTAAAGAGCTTCAAGATAGTGTGCAAAAGGCCCAAGAGAATCTAGCAAAACTCAATTCCAAGATAATTGTTAGTGATGTTAATGGTAATGTAATTACTCACAATATCAAAGGTTTTGCAACTGGTATTCAGCTTCGGGAAGATCTTCGCGATTATATTTTAGCTTGTAATGTAATACGAGAAAATTTCTTAACTACTGATTCTGCAAATTTCTCAGCCGTATCTGAGGTTAAACGACTTGATCTTCATGTCTTTAACTATGTTTTATCTGTAATGATAATGCTTGAAAAAGGTGCTAAATTAGATGATCCTAATGATATCAAATCCCTCTTAAAAGAAATGGAAATCTTCGCGAATGTTATTTTAGAGGCCAGTAAAGAAGATTAATGCTTAGGGGTAATATTTCTTAATAAATTTAACAATGACACAGATTTTTCATTCATCTCTCCTTCTCTTTAGTTAGTTAGGAATCAATGGCATAAATTTTACTTTCTCTTCATGCTGAGAAAATTCAATATCTGGGGTTTTGGTTGGGTACTTACAGAAAGAATTAAGGAAAAAGAGAATTTATGAGGTTATTAGTCATAAAAGATGCAAAATCGGAGAATTAGATCAAAGAAATCTAAGATAAATGATTTGAAAAACTCTACTTCTGTCCCTTAGTAACATTAATTTTACTGATTTTAAAAATAATAAATAATTTAATATTATTTTTGGTCGATTGAGAATCAGGTTACTATATTCAGTAATTAACTAGTGTTTTTTCGCTTTTATTCAGAATAAGTTTTTATACTCCTAATATAAAAATTGTTAATGTTGTATCTTAACGTGGAACGAGCCAAGATCAAAGACCATTTCAGAAAATCACAAATTAGATACATTTTAATTGTAATAAGCTAGAAATCATTACTTTTGGAGGCTTAATCGGTTGGCAGTGGACACCTACGAAGAAAAAGATACTATTATTCATGAGATATTAGGTTCTAAAAGTAAGAATCAAGCCAATTTGATACCTATTCTGCAAGCAGTACAAAAAGAGTTTGGATATCTTTCCAAAGAGAATTTGATTCATATTAGTGAACATCTTGAAATGTCTGCAAATGAAGTTTATGGTGTTGCTTCATTCTACCAGCAGTTCAAATTTATAAAACCTGGAAAACATATCATTACTGTGTGCTTAGGGACTGCCTGTTTTGTTAAAGGGGGAAAAATCCTCGCAGAAACTGTGAAAACAAAATTAAATCTTGAGCCAGGTGGAACTACAGAAGATGGGTTATTTACATTTGAAAGAGTTGCCTGTCTTGGATGTTGTGCCCTAGCTCCTGTTGTTCAGATAGATGGCGAAGTTCATGGGGAGATGAATCCAGCAAAATTACTCCGAATTATCAATCGAATTACTCAGAAAGAAAAGAGTAGATAAGGTATGAATGATGCTCCCTCATGATACTTCACAAAAAAAAATTTTGATTTGTCAAGGTACAGGTTGTTTGTCCTCTAAATCTGACGAGATAAAAGAAGAGTTTGAAGATCAGCTAAAAAACTTTAATCTACAGGATAGAGTAAAAGTTGATTTCACAGGATGCCATGGATTCTGTGCCCAAGGGCCAATAGTAATTATAGAACCTGAAGGCATTATGTATAGTAAAGTGAAAACCACCTATATAAATAGAATTGTAGAGTCTCATTTGAAAAATTCTGATCCAGTAATTGAATATTTTTACAAAGATCCAAAAACAAATAAGCCAATAGCAAGATATCAAGATATTCCTTTCTATAACAGGCAAACACGAATGATTCTGGGTAGTTGTGGCCATATCAATCCTGAGAATATTGATGATTATATTGAACGGGGAGGGTACTCAGGTTTGAAACGAGCATTAGAAATGCCTCCAGAGAAAATCATCCAAATAATAAAAGATTCTGGATTACGGGGTCGTGGAGGAGCGGGTTTTTCTACAGGGCTAAAGTGGAGTTTTTGTCGGGATGCTCCGGGAAGTGAGAAATATATCATTTGTAATGCCGATGAAGGAGATCCAGGAGCGTTTATGGATCGTTCAATTCTCGAAGCAGATCCGCATAGTGTTTTGGAAGGAATGATCATTGGGGCATATGCTATTGGGGCACACCATGGTATTATTTATGTTCGTGCTGAATATCCTTTAGCTGTTAAGCGATTTAGGCATGCGGTGAATGTCGCGAATGAGAAGGGATTTCTTGGTGAAAATATTCTGAATTCGAATTTTTCCTTGGATATTTCGATACATGAGGGTGCTGGTGCATTTGTGTGTGGAGAAGAAACAGCATTAATGGCATCAATAGAAGGACATCGCGGAAATCCCCGCCCAAGACCACCATTTCCTGCGACTTCTGGGTTATGGGGTAAACCTACCAATATTAACAATGTGAAAACATGGGCCTCTGCAGCTTGGATTTTCAAAAACAGTTGGGAAGAATTTCATAAAGTTGGGGTTGAACATGCTTCTGGGACAGCTATATTTTCATTAACTGGTAAAGTAAATAATTTAGGTCTAATCGAAGTTCCTATGGGAACCCCTCTGAGAAAGATAGTATTTGAAATTGGTGGAGGCATTTTAAACAACAGAAATTTTAAAGCGGTTCAAACAGGAGGTCCTTCGGGAGGATGTTTACCTCCAAGTCATCTAGATTCTCCAGTTGATTACGAAACGATGGCGGCTTCAGGAAGTATTATGGGTTCTGGAGGAATGATTGTCCTTGATGATACTGATTGTATGGTCAAGCTTGCTCACTTTTTTTTAACCTTTACTCAAGCTGAATCATGTGGAAAATGTGTACCATGTAGAATTGGAACAAGGGCAATGTTATTAGTTCTTGATCGGATTATTAAAGGAGAAGGTGAAGATAAAGATCTAATGTTGTTAGAGGAACTTGCTTATACCGTGAAAATGGGATCTTTATGCGCTCTTGGACAAACTGCTCCGAATCCCGTTTTAACTACCTTGAAGTATTTCCGAGAGGAATATCAAGCTCATATCCTTGAAAAACGGTGTCCTGCCAGAGATTGTCAGGATCTAATTGATTATAGAATTGATGGTAATATTTGTAATGGATGTACACTTTGTGCGGGTAATTGTCCTGTTAAGGCAATCTCCGGTCAAAAAGGTAATGTACATACTATCGATCTGAATATTTGCGTAAAATGTGGAATTTGCTATTCTAGTTGTCCGAGAAAAGCAATATATAAGCAAGATAGGAATTCACAGTTGGTGGAAATATGAGCAAATGGATGAATATTAATGGAAAGCGTGTGGTTTTCGAAGAAGGGGAGACCGTACTAGAAGTTGCCACTAAAGCAGGGATTTATATTCCAACTCTTTGTGCAAGACCAGATCTTCCATCAATAGGAGCTTGTCGATTGTGTATAATAGATATTGAAGGAGGTAGAGGATATCCAAATTCTTGTACATTACCCGCTAGAGAAGGGATGGTTGTTAGAACAGCTACCCCAGACCTTCAGGCTGTACGTCGTAACATTCTTCAATTGATACTTGCAGAGCATCCAAGCTATTGCCTTGTTTGTAAAGAACAGGATGAATGTGCAAAACTACGACATGGAGAATACAAAGCAGGCCGAGTTATCGGGTGCTATACATGTAGTCAAAAGGAATTATGTGAAATTAGAAAGCTTGTAGAGTATCTACGGGTAAGAGAAATTCGTTTTCCCATACTTTATAAGGATCTACCTTTAGAGCGAGACGATCCTTTTTTAGTTCGGGATTATAATCTTTGTATTTTATGTGCTCGATGTATTAGAGCTTGTCAAGATGTACTAGGGTATAGTGCTATTGCTCTTACAAAACGAGGTCATGATACTAAAGTAGGTACACTTTTGGAAGTCTCCCATTTAGAAAGTGGTTGCGTTTTTTGTGGTCACTGTATTGATGTTTGTCCAACAGGAGCTTTGACCGCACGGGGTTCGTCTTGGTTTGGAACCCCTGACAAGTCCGTTTCCACGACCTGTGTTCTCTGTTCTCATGGCTGTCAAATGATTGCTGATGTAAGATGGAATACAGTCGTTAATGTTCATCCCCCATATGATATGTCAGCTCGACGGGAATATTGTGTAAAAGGTCGTTTTTGTATCCCAGCTCTTATGAATGGACGTAACCGTTTGAAATATCCTACTATTAAGCGAAAATTTATTCAAGAGGAGCATTTTCCAGTATCTTGGGATGAGGCTTTTTCTTATAGTGCAGAAAAATTAAAGCAATACAAATTAGAAGAAATTGGGATCCTGGCTTCACCATTTTTGCTAGATGAGGCAATTTTTTTGCTTTCAAGATTCGCTAAGGAGGTTAGCGCTCATAATATCGTCTATGATGATGAAGGGCTTCAAGATTTAGCTTCTCGTGGAATAAAAGTTCTATTTGCTACATTTAATGCAAAATCATTATCAGAAATTAAAAATCTAGAGTTTTTAATCTTACAGGACGTTTATGAATCTTCCAACCTCAATGTTGCAGATGTTATTTTTCCAACTACAACTTTTACCGAAGAAAGTGGTACAAAAACAGGTGAAGATTTCATTAAAAATCAAATTAATAAAGTTGTTGATCCTCCTGGTGAAGCCTTGCCAAGTTGGAAAATTATAGGTGGCTTAGCACAAGGCATGGGATTAGCAGGTTTCTCTTTTAACTCTTTAATCGATTTACAAGATGAAATATCCAAATATGATCCAATTAACATCCCACTTGTTCCTAAAGAATGTCTAGAGTATATGGGGACTCCTATATCAAATAAAGTGAGTGAATTGGACTTGTATCTAAATGCCAAGCGTGTGTTGAATGAAGCCAAAGGAGAAAGAACGCTAAATGTTAGAATTTAAGATTGTAGAAAAGGAAGAATATGTACCTAATATTCATAAATTTGTGGTTTCCGTTCCCAAAATTGCACAAAAGACCCAACCAGGACAATTTATTCTTGTCATGGCTGATGAAAAGTCTGAAAGAATTCCTTTGACGTTAGCTGATTGGGATCCCATTTCAGGTACAATAACTTTCTTCGTTCAAGAATTAGGATTATCTACAACTAAAATGGCATATATGGAGGTACAGGATTCATTTTATTCAATTGTAGGTCCTTTAGGAAAACCTGCATACTTGGCAAAATTTGGTACTGTTGTTACGTCAGGGGGATGTTTTGGATTAGGTGGAATTTATTCAATTACTAAAGGGTTGAAAGAGCTTGATAATCAAATTATATCAATTTTAGAAGCAAAAAATGAAAGCCTTCTTTATTTTGAAGACGAGTTCCAAGAAATTAGTGATGAGGTTATTTTTGTTACAGGTGATGGATCGAAAGGTACCAAGGGGCACATTTATGACGTCTTGGAAGATCTTATTTCTACCCAAAAAAGAGAAATAGATCATATTAAGGTTATAGGCTGTAATGTAATGATGAGTAAGGTGGCGAAATTAACAAAAGAGCTTGGGAACATTCCTACCTATGCAACAGTATCAAGTATAATGGTTGATGGTACTGGCATGTGTGGAGCTTGTAGACTTACTTATGATGGAAAAACAAAATTTGCATGTGTAGATGGACCTGAATTTGATGCACACAAGATAGATTGGGATGAACTAATCGGTGTACGAAATACAGCCTACATTCGTGAAGAATCGCTAAGTTTACAAAACTTTTCACCCCAATGTAAATCTTTAGCGAAATTTTTGGAAAAAAATATTGAGAAGGGATCAGTTTGAAGGCGA
The DNA here is from genome assembly GCF_975850365.1 of Candidatus Hodarchaeum mangrovi. NCBI lineage: Archaea > Promethearchaeati > Candidatus Hodarchaeota > Candidatus Hodarchaeia > Candidatus Hodarchaeales > Candidatus Hodarchaeaceae > Candidatus Hodarchaeum > Candidatus Hodarchaeum mangrovi. The sequence goes on from NZ_CDLCQJ010000090.1 coordinate 14,711, forward strand.
AGGAACGAATGGATATTCAACGGACTGAGATGCCATCTCAACCAGCTTCAGTTCGGGCAAAGAATTTCAGGGAAGTCCCATATGGATATACTGAAGAAATGGCTTTAGCTGAGGCCAGTCGTTGTTTAAGCTGCAAAAAACCAAAATGTGTAGAAGGTTGTCCAGTATTTGTTCCAATACCTGAATTTATAAGTTTAATACAGGAAGGAAAGTTTCTAGAAGCAGCATGGAAGATTAAAGAAAAAAATGTCCTTCCAGCTATATGTGGTAGAGTTTGTCCTCAGGAAAATCAATGTGAGGGGATGTGTATCCGTGGAAAGAAGGAAAAGCCAGTTGCAATAGGAAATCTCGAACGATTTGTAGCTGATTACGAAAGATTAAGCGGTTTTGTGCCTAAACCTTTGATCGTAAAGAAGAATGGAAAAAAAATAGCCATAATCGGAAGTGGGCCATCAGGATTAACTGTTGCTGGTGATCTAATTAAACTTGGATATGAAGTCTCTGTATTTGAAGCTTTTCATCGTGGTGGTGGTGTTCTTGTTTATGGAATTCCTGAATTTCGACTACCTAAATCTGTTGTGGAATATGAGATTCGCAATCTAAAAAATCAAGGTGTTCAATTTGTCTATAATAATGTAATTGGACGTATTAGAACCATTGATGAATTATTCGCAAACGATAACTTTGATGCAATTTACATTGGGGTTGGGGCAGGATTACCAGTTTTTTTGAATATTCCTGGGGAAAATCTTAAAGGAGTTTATTCTTCAAACGAATATCTGACTCGCTCAAATTTAATGAAAGCATATCTTTATCCAGAATATAATACGCCCCTTGTCCGTGGGAAAAATGTTGTAGTTGTTGGTGGTGGGAATGTAGCAATGGATTCAGCTCGTACAGCCCTTCGTTTAGATGCTAAAAATGTATATATAGTATATCGACGATCTAGAGAACAAATGCCTGCCAGATTGGAAGAAATTCATCATGCTGAAGAGGAAGGAATCCAATTTATGTTATTATCAAACCCTGTTGAGATTTTCGGGGATGAACAGGGTCGTGTAAACAAAATAAAGTGTCAAAGATACAAACTTGGAGAACCAGATAAATCGGGTCGGGCTCGTCCGATTCCAATCGAGGGAGAGTTTTTTGAGTTAGAGACTGACTTATTAATAATTTCAATCGGGAATAAGGCAAACCCACTTATTACAATGACTACACCTGATTTAGAAGTTAATAAATGGGGAAATATTGTAGCAGATGACTTTGGCCGCACTAGTAAACCTTTTGTTTATGCAGGTGGAGATATAGTCACAGGTGCAGCAACTGTCATATCAGCTATGGGTGCAGGTAGACGTGCTGCAATAGCAATCCATGAAGATCTATTCCCAGAAGAGAAAGAAGAACCTGAACTATTAATTGTCCCAATTGAAGCTATAAAAATTGAAGAAGCTTCAATTTATCCAAATTCTACAGTAGTAAACATTTCTTTGAAAAATAATTCTAATAAGGAACTAGATAAGGTAAAAATTTCGGTTTCACATGTTCAGGAATTGTTTGAGCAGGCCTTATTAGATATTACAATTTTACGCTGGCTTCCCAATGAAATACAAAAATTAGAATGTCCTAGGATTCATGAAAATGAAAAGGATTACCTTCTATCAGTAAAGGATATAAGTGGAATTCTATTATCTAAAATTATTAATGCTGAAAAAATTATGAAGTAATTTACCTCTGTGATAATTCAGGAAATTTACTAAGTGATTATTCCAAATTTAATGAATTAAAAGCAGCAATAATATCATACGAAGAAATAATCCCAACAAGTTTATTACTCTCTGGATTTCGTACAGGGAGCCGTTTTATCTTATGCTTTAACATAAGTAAAAATGCTGCTTTAATATTTTCTTCAGAAGAAATGGTAATAAGATTTTTAGTTGCCACATCTCTCGCTTTGATTTCACAAGGATTACTGCATTCTATTACTACTCTTGATACTATATCCCGAAGAGTAATGATACCAATATTTAGATCATCAAGACTTTCACATACTAGGATTGAACCAATTACATTTTCCATCATTAATCTAGAAACAGTAACAATGGTCTCTTCTGGACTTACAAATATGATATTTCGTACCATTAAATCTCTAACTTTAACAACATTCACTAGAGCTCAACTTATCCTATGATTCGCTTTAATTTGATTGTTTCTTCCTTATCATCAATTTTTAGGAAGTAAATATAGCTTTTCGTGAGATTAGCTTTAAAGTTTATTTCCTTTACTTCATCTGGTTTCCAAGTTGTAATTTGCGTTTTATAAATATCTTTACCAAAAAATCCTTCAGATTGCATGATTTTTACAGAGATATCAACTAATTCAATATTTCCAGAGTTTAATAGTTCGAGCTTGATCGTGTCATTGATTGTCTTTCCAACGATTCGAATGCTCTTAATTTTTAAGTCTTTTTTCTCTTTCTTCCCTTTTTCTTCTTTTATATCCTGTACTGGGACACTAAATCTGAGTATATTAGGTCGTGAGAGTCTTTTTTCTAAAAGTTGGGGGGTTGGGGTTCTAATATCACTTACAGCTGTTTGGAGTTTAGAAAGAGGTACTCTCGGGATTAATGACTGGCAAATATTATTTAATTCATCAATCACACTCTTAACACTCGATTCAGAAATTTCTTTTTCAACAGCGGTATCAGAAAATTCGAGTTTTTTTTCCACAAGCATACACATCTTAGCGTCCAGATTTACCTCCAAATTAGTTTTTAATTCCTGAAGAATCTCATGAGCGATAAATGACACTGATGCAGGGGCTTTAACAATCAAAACAAATCGCTCATATTGCCATTTCTTAGAATCCATACCTAAACGACGCTTTTTTCTTTTAGATTTACAAAAAAATAGAGTAGCAGAATAGATCTTATTTTGGATCTCTAGATCAATATGTGTAAGTTTTTCTGAATCTAGAAATCGGTTTTGATGCCACCAAATTGAATGAACCGATAGAATCCTTTTTTCAGCTTCGTTTTGCATTAAATTACTTGGATATGAAAATAGAGGGATATGTCCTTTTAATTCATCAAAAAAATAGATAAAGACGCCGTAATGTTTTTCATCAGGAGAATTCTCCTTAGAACTGTTACCCAGATTCGACAAACTTCGACTAGTCCTTATCCATTAATTCTAATGTCCCTACTAATCACTTACTCAGGGGTAGTTATGCAGATATACTTGGGAAGTAGATCTCTTTATTTTTTTCGTTTCGAGATTTTAATAAACTTATTTTTCCATTAGAACTTTTTTTGTATTCTATAAATTATTTTTTTTATAATGGATCAATTTTTAATGATTTAATTGCAATGGTTGTTTTTCGACTACTTACTTTGATCAAATAATTTTGAATTTCGTCGGATTGAGTAAAATCAAGGATTATATCTTCCTTTTGGGGCCAAAGATCTAGTTTTTGTTCCCAGACAGTTTCACTAAAAAACTCTGAGCGTTTAGAAACATGAATAAGAACATCTTTCAGGTCTATATTTTTTTCATTAAAAAGAATCACAAGTATATGACCAGGATCATCGTCTGTAGAAAAAGTACGCATAGATATTTTTTGTTTATAAAGTGGAGTTGAATATTTTATTATATCAGAACTTTTTTCTTCAATTATCTCTTCTGGAAGAGTTGTAGACGTTTTTTTATTACTAGATTGTGATAAATTGAATATGAAAGTAAGCCAAGCTTCCTCGAACTGTCTATTAAGTCGGGCTATTTTTAAAGCATTCTTCAAAAAAAATTGTTTTTTAAGTGGATTTGAGGTGTATTTCTCTCGTTTATGAAGTAAATCGATATTTACACTTACTATTTCTTCAATTTTCTTCTTTAAGCTCAATAAAAATGTGTTTTCGATCTGTTGAGTCTTGGATAGCTTAATTATAATAGCATAGATTCGTTGATTTAGATTTTTATAATCTGATTGTAAGTTTTCATTTAATAAAACTGCAGCATAGATATAATTGGTTATTTTTAAATCGACTCGAATAGGAATATCGTCGATCTTCCAAATAGAATGCGTTTTTAAAATATTTTTCTCATTTTGGTCATCTTTCAGGTGAGGGGGTATACTATAAAGAAGTAAAAGTCCATCAATATTATCAAGAGAGCAGAGAAAAAAGCTTGGGGGTTTTAATGGTGTTCTAGATAATATGGAATCGTCAAAATCTGCCACTTCTCTATCAAAAAAAGGATCTCTCTTCATTCTTCTTCATAGCCTATTAATTTATTAATGAACATTAGCATATTCAAAGTTTATTAAATACAGATTCGATAATAGATATTATACTTCTTGTTTTTTCTTGATGGAAATGGACTTATTATATTAAATATAGTTTTCTGTGAATTTTAATGTAAAAATCTTAATTTTTAATCATTTATTTTCTTATTGTTTACAATTTTTTGGGAGACTTAGTTTGTAAGGAATAAATAAATTCTTAAATTCTTGAATAAATCCAGAATCAAAGATAAAAATCGTTAGAAGTGGCTTTATATCTAAATTGAATCAACTAATTATTTTCTAAAAAGAACTCAGATAAACAAATAATTTTTCTTTGAATATGTATAGACCTTATTGGAGAAGAATCATTTGAGCTCGGATGAAATATTCGATCTTATAATTGTAGGGGGTGGACCTGCTGGATTATCATGTGCAATTCGTGCTGCTGAAATGGGGTTATATGTAATTGTACTAGAGGCCCGTTCTGGCGCAGCTACAGCTGGAACCATGCATGTGGATGGATATCCAGGATTCTATAGTATAACTCGTCAAGAACTTTTAGATAAAATAGCAAAACAAGCCAAATATCAGGCTAAAATCAAATATTCTCAGAGAGTAAGTAAATTAGAACTTAAAGATCCTATTAAACGTGTTCATACTCGTATTACCCGAGGTGAATTTTTTACAGAGGAATTGAGATATCAAGGAAGGACAGTTCTTATTGCTACAGGACTTTATCCAAGTGCTCTTGGCGTTGCAGGTGAAAAAAAGTTTATAGATAAAGGGATTTACTACGCTATCCCTCCTGGTGATTTTTATGAAAAAACTGTTGTTATTATTGGTCATACTTCGTGGGCAGTAAGGAATGCACTTCATTTCGATGCTATGGGTGCATATGTATATCTCATTACTAGCCGAGACTCTCTAGATGCGCATCCTGCCCTTTTACGTCGATTAAATGAAAGTTTTGTTACTATTAGATATTCTGTTGAAACACAATATTTTGAGGGATCAAACCAATTAAAGAAAATATTCTTTACAGATAAAGAAGGAAAAACACATTCAATTTCTACAAATTACGTTATTGTTTTAAGAAGTGTAAATAGAAATCGAGATCTATTTCTTGACGCTGGATTAAACACAACACCTCAAGGATTACTTATTATTGGGTATGATGGTAATTCCCAAGTAACTAATATTCCTGGGGTTTTTGCAGCTGGTAGTGCTACAAGAGGTGATTCTATTGTTGGAGTTGATGCGGCTGAAGGGCAACAAGCTGCTATGGAAATTTCTAAATATTTAACTGATATGGGAAAAGACTCCACAGAGGTCATTGAAACCAAAAAAGCAATTGAACTCGAAAAACGATTTTTAGAAGGTAGGAGTGAGATTATTGAAAAAGAAATGCTATCTCCTGAGATAGTTAAGTGGATTGTAAAGGCACCTCTTATTGCTAAGAAAGCAGAGCCAGGACAATTCGTTATCCTTCGCATTACAGGGCAAGGAGAACGTATTCCTCTAACAATTGCTGATTTTGATAGAACAACAGGGACCATAACTCTGATATTTCAAATTGTAGGGAAAAGTACGAAAGAGATGGCTTTACTGAAGAAAGGAGATCATATTCTGAATCTTTTAGGACCTTTAGGTAAACCAGTGGAAATAGATAAGTGGGGAACAGTGGCTGTATTGGGTGGCGGATGTGGGGTTGCCCCTGTATTACCTAAAACCAAGGCATTAAAAGATTTAGGTAATTATATTATCAGCATAATCTCTGCTCGGTCAAAAAATTTGCTAATTTGTCAAGCTGAAATGGAGGGACCAAGTGATGAGCTCTATATTGCGACTGATGATGGAACTTTAGGTCATCATGGATTTGGAATAGAAGTTTTAAAGAAATTAATTGAAGAAGGAAGAAAAATTGATCATGTAGTTGCAGTAGGGCCTATTCCCATGATGAGAGCAATTGTTAATCTAACCAAAGAACATTCAATACCTACAACAGTAAGTTTAGCTCCTCTTATGGTTGATGGTACTGGTATGTGTGGATCATGTCGAGTTACGGTTGCAGGAGAGGTTAAATTCGCGTGTGTCGATGGGCCAAATTTCGATGGACTTAAAGTGGATTTTGAAGAACTCACTTTAAGATCAAGAGCATATAGGTATGAAGAGCGAATCTCTCTTGAAAAAATGGCACGTGAGGAATAAAAAATGAGTAGTGAGGATCGCAAAGCCAGTTTAAAGAAAGAACGCGTTCATATGAGGGTTCAGGATCATTCTGAACGAATTCGAAATTTTGAGGAGGTTGCTTTGGGTTTATCTTATGAAGAAGCACTTTATGAAGCCTCCAGATGTCTTCAATGCAAAAAACCACGCTGTATAATTGGCTGTCCAGTAAATGTTTCAATTCGTGATTTCATTGCTCTTCTTAAAGAAAGGAACATTGATGAGGCTAAAAAACTCATTTTAACAACTAATAGTTTACCAGCGGTCACAGGAAGAGTTTGTCCTCAAGAAAACCAATGTCAAGAGTACTGTATTCATCCTAATGCAATTTCAATTGGAGCCCTTGAGCGATATGTCGCAGATCATGGAAGTCGTCCTCAACCGTCTACAATTCCTCCTTTAGGAACAAAAGTCGCTATCATTGGCTCGGGACCATCGGGGTTAACATGTGCAGCAGATCTAGCTACAAAAGGCCATGAAGTTGTCGTTTTCGAGGCACTACATGAATATGGAGGAGTGTTGACATATGGAATACCTGAATTTCGAATGCCCAAGAAAATAGTCAATGAAGAAGTTGAATATGTCAAAAGTTTAGGTGTAAAATTCGAAAAAGATATTTTAATAGGCCGTACAATTACTATTGATGAATTATTGAATGAGGAAAAGTATAATGCTATTTATATTGCATCAGGAGCTGGAGCACCTAATTTCCTAGGGATTCCAGGCGAAACACTTACTGGGGTGCTATCTGCTAATGAATTTCTTACACGAGTAAATCTATTGAAAGGTTATGAATTTCCAGAATCTGATACTCCAGTAACAGTAGGTGAAAAAGTCGCTGTTGTTGGAGCTGGAAATGTAGCAATGGATTGTGCCAGAACTGCATTACGATTAGGTGCACGTGAGGTTGATATTATTTATCGTCGTTCTGAAGGGGAAATTCCTGCAAGGCTTGAAGAAATCATTAATGCAAAAGAAGAAGGTGTTGTCATAGGTGAATTGACAGCTCCATTAGAAATCTTTGGTGACTCCAAAGGCAGAGTAATCGGTGTTAAGTGTATGAGAATGTCTTTGGGCGAAAAAGATAGTTCTGGTAGACGTCGTCCTATTCCTATTCCTAATTCAGAGTTCATTTTTCCAGTAGATACTATAATAATTGCAATAGGTCAAAGTCCTAATCAATTGATTGCTAAAACAACTAAAGGACTAGAAACAACTAAATGGGGAACATTCATTCATGATCCTGAAACTGGAAAAACCACTCGTGATAGAATTTACACAGGTGGAGATGTTGCAACTGGAGCAGCAACAGTTATCCTTGCTATGGGGGCAGGTCTAAAAGCAGCAAAAGCAATTCACGAGATGATTGTCGCTAACGATCTCTAATTTTCTTTTCTTTTGTTTGATATCAAGCAAAAGATTATTAGGACCACTAATCTATTGATAATGTAATGTTGTAATTCTTCTTATTTTCAACAATTATGACTTCTATTATTATGAAACTCTAATTAAAAGTGAAAATCAAGGCATGTGATTAAAAATTGAAGGACAAATGGCGAGTTACTCCGAAAAGAATTGGTCGTAGTCGTAAGATACAGGTAAGACAATTTGAACCAGAGGAAATTTTTATTGAGTACGATATAGAGGTATACGATGACACCCTAAAACGAGATGCAATTCGTGAAGCAACACAAATGGCAATTCAATATTTAGATGAAGAAGAAGCAAGATTAAGAGGAAAGAGTATTGAGAGTAGACCTACTGAAGAAAAAATTAGAATAAAAGAATATTCTCTTGAAATTCTACCTGAAGGGAAAAAATTAGGTAATTTCAAAGTTAAAACCTCAGAAGATCCTCAATTTTCAAATTATCTCCATTTATGGTTAGAAAAAGGTCAGGAAAATATTTACGTGGGATACCTTCTTAAAGACAGTGGGAATTTTAAGTTTAAATCAGAGAATAAAGCAAAAATTAAAGAGATAGGAATTAAAAAGGATATACATTTTAAAATTAAAGAAAAAGAATAGGGATTTGATATGGATCGCATTTCAAAACATGCTGGTAGTTGGTACGCTGGATCAGCTCAAGGATTGAAAGAACAGATTGAGAAATTATTTTCCAGTAAATGGGGAGTTGGTGAATCCCCTGCAAATATTAAAACTGCAGAGACTAAACTAGCTAATATTTTAGGAGTCGTATCTCCTCATGCGGGTTATATTTACAGTGGTCCTATTGCTTCGCACGGTTATGCTAATGTCTATAAGGAATTTGACCATCTAGACACCGTGATTATATTAGGGCCAAATCATAGTGGAATCGGATCTCCAATTTCCTTCTATCCTGGAGGAAAATGGCACAATCCATTTGGAGAAGTAAAAATAGATAAAGAGGCCATAGAATTTGCTCAATCTTACGATTTTGGTTCAATTCAAGATCGAATAGGATTTGAAAAATATGCTCATTCTCAGGAGCATTCGATAGATATACAGCTTCCTTTTCTTCAGTATAGATATGGGAATAATTTTCAAATAGTTCCAATATGTTTAATGGATCAATCTTACCCAACCACGGTAAAATATCTTGCAAATTTTATTAAAGACTATATTCAGGAACAATTATCTAAGGAAATCTTGGTCATTGCTAGTAGTGATTTATCTCATGAAAGTAATTACGATTTAGTAATCAAAAATGACAAGAAAATGCTTGAATTACTTGAGAGTTGTAAACTAGAAGCAGCTAATTCGTTTAGAAAACAAGTTCAAATGACTATGTGTGGTTATGGTCCTGTTTTTACTCTAATTCAGACAGCAATTGATTTTGGATCTCCTAAAATCACTGTATTAAAATATGCGAATAGTTCGGATATTGTAGGAGGTCGATCGTCTGGCAGCTATACTGTTGGATACTCTAGTGTTCTTGTTCAATGCAAAAAAGGTATGAATTGATCTATAGGTAAAAACTATGTCAACTAAGATTTTAGTTATTGGAAAAATTTCCTTTAATCTTGATTTTTCTATATTAGATGAAATAAGTAACGAATCTGGATCTGTAAGTAAAGCTTCAGATGTAAAACGTTACTTTACAGGGCTTGGGGCTAACATAGCATACGGAGTCTCTGTTATGGGTAGTAGTCCAGTATTGATTTCCATAGTAGGGAAAGATTTTGATGTTGAATATCGTGATTATTTGGAGAAAAGAGCAATAAAATTAATGCTTTACTACCAAAATGATAAGGAAACGGCAACAAATTATATGATCCATACATCTGACGAGAGGATATTGAAAATTCAACAGGAAAATGCCTACCGTTTTATCGCTGAACAAAATCTTGAAGATAAATTTTCTGATGAGGAGCTTAAAGCATTTGAAGCGGTTCTAATAGGAACTGGAAAAGTTGAGGCGGATGCTAAATTTATTTCTATGATTCATTCTATCTGTGGTAATACTCCACTAGTTTATACACTTGATGGAAACATTAAAGAATTTGTTAACTGGAAACTTAATCAGATACTAGAAAATACGATAGTATTGATTTGTAGAAGTGACGAACTCCTTCAAATCGAGCAAATTTTAAAACAAACAACGAAAGAGATTTTAAACAGATTTCCTCGGTTAAAATACATTATCTCTGTTTATGATCGGGACAAAATTGTAATAAATTCATTGGATATGACCGTTAAAGTCTCAGCTGGACCCGCTGAAGAAATTCTTTCAGAAGAATATTGGTACGATGCTTTTAGAGCTGGAATTGTATTTGGAATATCCCTTAAAAAGCCAATTATCGAAGCAGCAAAAATAGGATCTGCCTTAGCATCTTATGCAGTTGAGAAAAGGGAAAATCAGCAATATAGTCCAAGTCCTGAACAAGTTCTTTTGAGATCATATGAGGTTTCTTCAACATTTAAATCTTGAAGTCCTGGAAATATATTATACGTGAATCCCTCGGTCAGCAGCTCCATAACCCCATAAAGCAATTCGCTTGAAATCAACAAATTCTAAACCAATATCCTCTAATTCTCTTCTCATGACCATCTTTAAACGATTAATTATAATTGGGCGCTGATTGATAATTTCATCAACTGTTACATTCTTAAGGATCATATCAATATGGCGCTGGATTTGAAAAGAGAGAAATACATTTACGGAGTCGAGATCTAATAATCCTTTTGTTACCTCTTTTAAAAGCTCAAGGTTAATTGTATGATAACTTAATATTCCCCGAAAATCAATTTCTATCTCTTCACATATTCTTGTATATGAAAAATCAAGGTTATAGATACTATATTTTTGAATCTTCATGGTTAAGACTCCCTGACAAATTATGTTTAGTAATTATTCTGGGTTTTTAAATTTAAGGGTTTAATCACTTATTTTGAACAATTAGTTCAGTAAAGTTAAACTGATCAACATCTACTAATCCCTTATCTGTGACTTTCAAATGGGGGATAACAGGTAAAGCCATGAAAGATAAGGCCATAAGTGGTTCTTCAAAAACTGTAAAATCTCGAAAGTTCTTATTTAATTCTAGTAATTCATGATAAAGAGAGGAGTATTCTTTTGTTGTCATTAGTCCTGCAAAAGGTAAAGAAACTTCTTTAGTTTGGTTTTTTGTCGCTAATACATACCCTCCTTTAATTTGGACAAGTTTATCTACAGCTTTGACCATGGTTTCATGATCTGTTCCTGCCACAAGAAGATTATGAGTATCATGGGCGACTGTTGTAGCCATTGCAAAGGGTTGAGTCTGAATTCTAAAACCTTTAATAAAAGCATTAAAGATATTACCATTCACACCATATCGTTCGATAACACTCAAAGAAAGAATATCTTTTGTAATATCAGGATATATACATCCATTTTTTACCTCTAATTCTTCTATCAAAGATTCAGTCAGTACAGAATGAGGTACAACTCCCACGACTCTTACAGAATATCTTCCATCTGGTAACGATACTTTTGCGTGTAATATTTCAGGATTAATGGTGTGTTTTAACTTGATTGTATTAACAGCCCATTCAGGATATGAGGTTTTTGGGAAGTTAAACAATAGTCTGTTCTGATCAAAAACTAGATTTCCATTATAAAAAACAGAACTAACTTTGAAATGATTAAGATCCTTTAATATCACTAAGTCTGCAAGCTTCCCTGGGGAAATACTACCGATAATTTTTTCCAATCCTAAAAAAGAAGCAGCATTAATCGTAACCATTTGAAGAGCTACTAAGGGATTCACTCCAGCTTCAACTGCAGTTCTAAGATGAGCATTCAGATGACCATTCATAAAGAGATCAATAATATTTCTGTCATCAGAACATAAAGTACAATTTCTCATATCAAAATCTAAATTATTTAGTCCCCCCAGGATATTTCTGAGATCTTTCGTAAGAGAACCTTCACGAATTAGAACATGCATTCCTTTGCGTATTTTTTCAAGAAATTCTTTGGAGGTGGTACTTTCATGATCAGATTCGATTCCAGCTGCAATGTATGCGTCAAGGTCAGTACCCGAAACCCCTGGACTATGTCCATCAATTATTTGAAGTTTTTTGCCTAATATTACCTTTCTTAAAACCTCTTCATTTTTATAAAGGACTCCAGGATAGTTCATAACTTCACCTAATCCAAAAAATCCTCTTTTTTCTTCAATTAATTTTTCGATATCATTCGAATCAATAGTGAAGCCTGATGTTTCTAATCCTGGGGCTGCGGGGACACATGAGGGTATTTCAATTAAAAATCTTAACGGAAGATTATTAGTTTGGTCTACAAGAAAATTTAATCCCATAATTCCCAAGGCATTCCCAATCTCATGTGGATCTAATAGTACTGTAGTAGTTCCGTGTGGAATAACAGCCTTCGTAAATTCTATTGGTGGAAGCATCGTACTCTCAATATGGAGATGCGTTTCTATAAAACCTGGGCTAATAAACTTTCCTGAAATGTCTAGTACTTGTTTAGTATTTGACGGATTTAATTCCTCTGGTGCCGCAATATTTGCAATATAATTGTGATATATCGAAATGTCAGCTTTATATAATTCCCGAGTAATAACATTAACTAAAGTGCCATTTCTAAGTAAAAAATCAGACGGGATTTCTCCTCGAGAACATGAAATTAAATTTTTTAGCTCTTTAAGATTCATATCATCCTAAGCTCCTTGGGAGCATATTAAAAAACGGTTTTCTAATGAAATAATTTTAAGATTATGTTATATAAATCTTCTGTTGTTATAATCTTTCGTTTTTTCACTTCTAGAACGATAGAATTATTGCCGTACTTTAGTGATATATAATCATTGAAATTATCAAGAAGAGCTTGTTTTAACATCAGGGGAAGGGTAAGTCGTAAATAAGCTTTATTTCTATTTGCTGTTTGCTCCATATTATAATTCACAATACTAATAAGATCCTCAGTTCGAGTTACTAATCGTTTAAAGTCACTTCCTATCATGTTAATTATAGATTCGTCACAATCCAAAGAGTTATCTAATGTAAATACCTCGTGCATTGTTAAACTCATTGGTTGTAATACATTCTCTACAAATGTAGCTAAGGATGTTTCTAATTGTTCTTCAAAGTCAGTTTGAAGGAGATTATTAAGAGCAACGAAATAATCCTTACGAAAAGGGTGGAGTTCTGCTGTGGTTGCATATAGTTGTTTATCAGCTCCTCTAACAGATATTGGATATAAGTCTCCTCTGAAAAATTCTAAGAGTCCTGATTTTGGCGGTAATGCATAAATAAGAGAATAACCACCAATGAAATTAGCCATTTCTTCTAAAAATTCAATAGTAACTATTGGCATTAACTCTAAGGGAAAATTTTCATCCAAATCGACTCGTGTATGAATTTCGTTTACTGGATTGTTGAAATTTAAAACTTTTATAGTTTGATTCTCTCCCTCTTTCTCTAATGTAAATGATATATCCTTCGATGATATTTGAATTGCTTTTAAGGATTCTATTCCAGCGATATCCAATTTTTTATCGATTAAAGGTCCTTCAATGGATATTGGGGGAAAAAATGAGAATTGCATAGGTTTTTCACCAAGGAGGCTATATCAGATAGATCTATAGCTATCTAGTAATGAATGATTCAAGGATTATAAGTGTATTTTTATTTGGGGAGGATTATAACTTTATGATTTTTTCTTCAAAAGTTCAGCTATTCCACTTGATTCAAGCCATTCACGATCTTTTTGTTTCATTCGTGAAAATAGTTTTCGCTTATCAGGATCTTTAGGGAATGGTTTAATTTCCGCTCTTTGTGTTTCAGAAAGATGGATGATATTTGCTATAGCCTTCTCAAGTGTTTCTTCATTTATTCTATCAAGAAACCAGGGTTCAAAACTTTTAGGATTTTTACTTCGTAACCAATGGAAATTTCCATCCAAACAGATAGTTGCTCCCCAATCTGTCGGATTACGTTGAATCCGTCCATGAGCTTGTTGAATAGCTATTAATACTTCATTTTCTAGAAAATTAGGATATTTTTTTGTTTTCTTTTTAATAATCGGATCACCCATCATTGGAAAAGGAAGCTTAGGAATAAGACAAATTCTTCCAAGATCATCATCTAAAGATATGCCTTCCCACGCACTTGGTGTAATTAGTACATCTCCTTTTTTCTCTTCTATAAAGTTTTTTATCGCTTCATCTGATTTTCCTGCGGTATGAGTGACTACTTGTAGTCGTTGATCACGAGCTAGTTTACTGATTAAATTCGTGATTTCAAAACTAGATGTTAATACTAATCCTCTCAAATTTCTGTCCTTCATAAGATTTAGAAGAGGTGGTACTTGCTCTGAAAGCAAATTATAAGAATAATTTTTTTTATCTTCAGTAGCTGTAGATAATTTTTCTGCTTCTTTAAGGATGTAAAAGGGGTGCTGGGATTTGTTAAAGGAAGAGAGTTCTTGAATGAATAGACAATATTTCGGATCTAAACCAAGTAGTTCAGCAAGATATTTTCCATCCCCTAATGTTGCTGAAAGAAAAAGATTTTTACTCCCTTTAAATAATTTTTCAAAGATATAGGAAATATCAAACGGTTGAACTACTATTTTGGTTTGTTTTGTTTTTCCAATTCGTTGTAAAAAAAAACTCGTATCAGAACCTTTAGGATTAGAAACCAAATCACTAATAGCATTTGTTAATTCACTTATCCTTCTTAATTCCCTTAAAATTGTATGACTTATCGATGAAGGGTCATTGTTTAATTTTTTGGCAATTTCTTCTTCTCGTTGATTTAAGGATTGTTTTAAATCTCTTAAAAATTCAACACCTTCAATTTGATCGATTTCAATAAAATATTTATTTCCTAAATAAGTTATTTCCCATTCTTGAAGTTTTTCCAATAATATCTGATTTACGATATTATTCTGCAACAGTGATTTATTAATTTCGACTCTTACAAGACTTTCTAAGTTTAATAGATTATGAGCTTCATCATATACTCGAAAATCTGCTTTTTCATCCCCTAGATCTACATATTTAAAAACCCACCAATTAAGAATTCGTACATGAGCTCGTCGAATTCGTCTCCGTGCCATTAATAAGGGGCATCGCTGTCTTGCTTGACATGTTCTTGCATAAGAGGGATCAAATGCACAGGGAGAGATATTTGAACCACTTTTGATAATTGGACAATAATAAGATCCTCTTCCTTTTAATAATGCAACATTAAACCCATGTTTGCGTCCATAAAGTTCTAGAATATTTTGCCAGAAATCTTGGTGCATTCTGAAAGGAACAATAATATCTACTTTTGTGGAACTGTTGAGTTTCAGATATTCAGATATTAAACAGGCTGCAAGATCAGTCTTACCAGAACCAGTTGGTAATGAACAGAAAAATGAATGAAAATTATTCCAATTTTCTTGAATTAATTCATATGATCGAAGTTGTTGTGGACGAACAGAGGGATGGATTATTAACTCCGAGATCGATGTGTACAATATATTGCCTCTAAATCTATTCTTATCCTTTCATTTTCTGCTAAATACTGAAAAAAATGATGGTTTTAGATATTTATTTACTTAAAATCCTGATTTCAATCTACAATTAAATTGATAGCTTTTACTAATACTTATTGTTTTGAACCATAAATCAACAGAATGAGTAGAATAATTACATTTTTCCTGTTAAGTATTATTTTCTTACTTTAATCAGATTATTCAAATTGAAACTCCTTTTATCTTTAAAAAATCCTCACTCTTCTTGAAAAAGAGTCAAAATTGATAATTTTATCCTTACTACAATCTTTTAAAATTCATTTGTAATTTAGGCTTCAGGAGTAAGATCTGATTAACCACAAATAAACAGACACATTTAAGAACGACATGTATTTTATTCAACATGAGAATTATTTCTCTCTTTCACGTTATTTACAGGTAAAATTAACACTTAAATCTAGAAAAAGGGATAGAAACTTATGGTAGATGCAGTTATATTGATCAATGTTATCCCAGGGGAAGAGCAACGTATTAAACAAGAACTCCTTAAGATTGATGAAATTAAAAATTGTAGGATAACATTTGGTGAATATGATTTAGTTGCAGAAGTAAATAATTTAGATAAAATAAGATCATTAGGTTCCATCATGACTAGGAAAATAAGACAGATTCCTGGAGTAACAAAATCTGTAACTCTAATTATTAGTGAATCTCTTGAAAATGATAATTCTCATATTAATACAACAAATTAACTCAATTTTTTTCTTTTTTTATATATAAATAACATTTAATGGTTTTTTCCCTTATAGCTGACCTATAAATAAGACCTATATTTTAAAGATAAATAATATTTCTACCTCTACAGAACATTTTCTCCTCTAAGAAAAAATGTTTTTCGTATTAGGATTGTTTCAAGAAGATGGTGACGAAATGAGAAGATTTAATTTTACTTGTATTGTTTTTCTTGTAATATTACTAGCAAATTTTAGTGTACACAATAAAATATCTATTTCCGCAGTTCTTTCATCGCCTCAAAGCGTTCCTCTCAAGATTTCTGAAACAGAGCTAGTTATTTATACATATGATAGCTTATTAGCTGACCCAGAATATTCAATTGAAACAAATTTTGCTGCATATGCAGGGATTTCACCAACAGATATTACAATAATCAGATTAGGTGATGCTAATGAGATTTTAACTCGTCTGATCGCTGAAAAAGATCTCCCACAGGCGGATGTCATTATCGGGATTGATAATGCACTCATTCATTTGATCGAAGAGAAAAATGACATTTTAGAACAATATACTCCAGAAAATATTAGTGATATCGATAATAACCTTAAACAAAACCTAGATCCTGATGGATACCTTATCCCATTTGATTATGGGATTATCAGTTTTTATTATCAAAATCAGGTAATAAATAGTTCATCTCATCCAGAGTTAACAAATTTAACATTAAAATCATTACTCGAGTCAAATCTGTTGTCAATGCTGATAGTAGAAAACCCTTTGTTTAGCAGTCCTGGACTTGGATTCTTATTATGGACTATTGCTGTTTATGGAGATCCTTCTATCAACTTTTCTGGACTTCTGAATGATGATTGGCGAAATTGGTGGAAAACAGCAAGAGAAAGTATTATTATAACTAAATCATGGGGAGAAGCATTTGATATCTTTTTTGAACCCTCTGAAGGTAAACCCATAATGGTTTCATATGGTACGTCTCCAGCTTATAGCTATTGCCAATGGGAAGACAATAGTACATCTGCAGTTGTTACATATGAAAACAATCAAATGAACGCTTGGCTCCAAATCGAAGGAATTGGATTAGTAAAAAATGCTCCTCATAAGAGTATGGGACAACAGTTTATTGATTGGTTTTTAGGGGTTGAATTACAAACTGCTTTACCAGAACATCAATGGATGTATCCTGCAAACCAAAAAGTAAATGTTTCTCAATGTTTTGAAGAATCAGTAATAAAATCTGAAGATGTAAATCGTTTAAATGATTTAATTTCTCCCACGATGTTAAAAGAACATCTTTCTGATTGGCAGGATCAATGGGAACAGGTCATGGTGAAAAAAACCATTATAGGATTTGAATTACCTTTTACTCTCTTAGCTATCCTAGTTCTATCCAGTATTGGCATAAAGAAAAAGCAGAGAAGAATTAAAACTTGAGAAAGGAGCTGAATCCCTCAATGAAAGAGAAAGTATCAAGAAGCTTAATACTTGCTTTTCCAATACTTTTTCTTGTTTTTTTCTTCCTAATCCCTTTATTGTTTATTAGTTTATTAGCTTTGGGGCTTTCACCAGAGGATCTTTTAGGAATTCTCACTCATGACTTGAATTTGTATTTCATGTATTGGGATCTTCAACAGGCTCTTTTAACAACGATTTTATGTTTAATTTTAGGCTTACCAGGATCTTATTTCTTGACTCACACTAAATTGAAAGGAAAGAGAGTTATACGTAATCTCCTCACGATACCTTTTATTCTTCCTCCTATTGTCGTATTAATGGGTTTTATAGAGGTTTTTGGACAGGGTGGTCTAGTAAACCAACTCTGGTACTCTCTCACTGGATATCAACTAATCAAAATATATAATTCCTACGAAGGAATTATTCTTGCACATGTATTTTATAATCTCCCTGTAATCATAAGACTTGCTGAAATTGGTTGGCGGACAATTAATCCTGAAATGGTAGGAGTGGCAAAAAGTTTAGGAGTATCTCGATTTAAGATTTTCTTAAAAATCCAATTACCCCATCTTTTTCCTATTCTTGCTGCAGCTTCTCTCTTAGTTTTCATCTATGCTTTCAACAGTTTTGCCATCGTTTTAGTTTTAGGAGGAGTTCAATATCAAACATTAGAAGTACGAATCTATTCCTTGGCAAAGATGCGTTTCGACTTTAATGCTGCTGCAGCACTTACTCTTATTCAAATTTTGATAAATATAATTGTCATCCTCTCCTATCTCTATTTTTCTAGTAAGTATGAGATTCCAAGTGATGAAATACAAGAATTTCAGGAAAAATCCATCAAAATAAAGCCAATAAATTTTCGCAATCTAACGAAACTTTTGATAATTGGAATTTACTTCGGTATTATTACAATATTAAGTCTCCTTCCCATCATGGGTGTTTTTTGGTCTGCTTTAAGTTCTAGTTTGAATTTAATTTCTTTAGATAATTTCTTTTCGTTATTTGATAGAAGTCTTGTTAGTTTTATAGGGGTGACTCCCTTAGAGATGATTTCCAATTCATTATTTTTCGGAATATGGGTTTTAGTTCTTTCAACATTATTAGCAATCATGTTAAGTTTTGGATTAAATTTTGATAATAACACAAATAAACAAGCCAAATTTACTTTACTTGGTTCTGTAAGTGGTATAATCATTATTTTGCCTTTAGGAATCTCATCTATTACTTTAGCATTTTCTTTATTTAGTTTATATCGATTAACTCCATTATATGAGAATGTCTGGGTAGCAATAATTATTGCTCAAACCCTTGTAGCTTTTCCATTTGCAAATCGCATTATTGCTGCTAGAAGAGCTAGTATTGATCCTTCACTGATACATGTTGCTCGAAGCTTAGGAGCTTCTCGTTTTCGAACGTTTTTGAGGATCGAACTTCCCCTTTTATTACCTGGTATAATTGTTGCTGGATTATTCAGTTTTGCGATCTCACTTGGAGAATTTGGAGCAACAAACTTTCTAGCTCGGGCAAACTTTGCAACAATACCCATTGGTATATATAAATTAATAAATACACGGAATTTAGGAGAGGCTGCTGCTTTAGCATCAATTTTAATATTAATTACTGTTATCAGTTTTATAGTACTTGAAAGATTTGGTAAAATCGAGTTTAAATTATAGAATTTGGAGAAAATGACAAAGTGACCTATATTCAATTATCCAACATATACTTTAGGTACGATGAGGAGTGGATTCTCAATGGAATTTCCTTTTCAGGAAGTAAAGGTGAACTGATTGCTTTAGTAGGGCCCTCGGGGTGTGGGAAAACTACTCTTCTACGAATTATTGTAGGTACTATCTCCCCTCAAAAAGGTTCAATAATTTTAAATGATGAAGATATTACTAAAATTCCAATTGAACACCGTCAGGTAGGGTATGTTCCTCAAAATCAAAGTTTGTTTCCTCATTTGACAGTATATGAGAATATAGGGTTTGGACTACGGTTATCGAAAACAGAAAATCGTGTGCGAATAATGGAATTATCTCAGTATGGAGGGATAAAACATATTCTGTCTAGAAAACCCCATGAGATAAGTGGAGGGCAACAACAACGTGTAGCATTACTTAGAGCTTTAGCTCCAGTGCCTAGACTTCTTCTGTTAGATGAACCATTAAGTAATGTTGATACACACCTTCGTGAACAATTAGCATTATATATTCGGTCGATTCAAACGATGGAAAAATTAACAACCATTTTTGTAACACATGATATAAACGAAGCGAAGATGCTTGCAGATAGAATAATTGTGATGGAGAAGGGAACGATTTTACAAAGTGGAACACCCTTTGAAGTCACAAATAAACCCCAATCTCTTCAGGTGGCACGGAGTCTTGGATTACAGAACTTATTTCCTCTTAAAATTAAACAAGTATCTGAAGGTGATCACCCATTGTTATACGATTCAGAAATAGGGGAGCTTCAGGTTTCTTCTAAACAAAAAATGGATAGCTTTAAGGATATAACTGGATGTTTTATTGATCCAACAAAGATCAAAATTGATGAACAGCAGTTTCCGAAAGATCTTAATAAGATTGGTAAAATTCTAGCTATATTTCCAGACCGAATGACGAATTTAGTGACAATTATCGTTCAATTACGGGGAAAAAATGACCCAAACAAGAGATTAGAGGATTTAATTCCAGAAACTAGTGCAAACTCAAATCACCTGTTTCCAACCAAGTTACATATTCAGATCCCTTTGGAAGAAACCTCATTTGCAGTAGGTGACATAATTCCTATTAGAATTCCTCCTGAAGCAATAACTTTTTTTAGATAAAATTGGATTAAGATATATTTAATGCTTTTAATCGTTCTTTACCAAGTAATAGAAACTCACTAAAATCTAATTTCGTTATCTCCTTAATTTTTGACTCAAAAATTCTAATCGAATGGATAATATACCATAATCCTGCCATTAGGTTCATTATATTTTTATAATAAGTAAGGGTTTGAGTATTAATTATGATATTTCCCTCTTTTTCATATAATGTGATAAATTGATGATCTAATGACTTAGTAAAAGGATTTTGAGTCAGAAGATAAGCTAAATCCATGTAAAGTGATCCAATTGTAGAATATTCCCAATCAATGAGTATAACCTGTTTTGATTTCTTTTCAATAATAATATTCGAAAAAACCAAGTCACCATGAATACGTACAAATTTATTCACAGATTTATCTTTCTCAATACAGTTAAACTGTTTCAAGAAATAAAGATTAAGTGATTTATATGATGGTAGGTTAGAAAAATCCTTAATTTTAACTTGGTTGATGTATTTCTTATTGATAATTTCATACTCCTTTAAATATCGTCTGATAACATCAAAATAGTCATAATCACATGAAGTGACAAAATCATTCTTATGTACGAGAATAAGTGTTTTAACTAGCGCTATAAGAAGTTTTGGATCATTTTTTATCTGTTCGACAGTTATTGGATGACCTTCAATCCAATTTCTACTAAAAATCAGATTAAAGTCTTTAGAAACATGATTTAGTAAGACTGGTGAATATGATTGATGATTTAATTGCTTTAAAACCTCAATCTCTCTTGAAAATCGATCCTTCATTGGATCATTTAACTCATCTCGTTTACAAAATTTTTTGATGAGAAGTGTATCATTGACAAGGATATTTTGATTATTCAATCCTCCCTTAATCAGCTCGACCGAGAAAATCTTCTGGGGAAGTATATCGGTGGGAATATCGTTTAGTAAGTTATATTGTGAGCTCATTAGTGAACACTGCTTGATTTTCGATGTGATTCTTATTCCATTCAATCATGAAAGGAATGGGTACTATATTAATAGAGAGAAGATTCAATATTTATTTTCTTTACAATCAGATCCTCGAAACTTATTAGAAATCTACTAGGATATTTAGGAATCAGATTTTTCTATCATACATGAAAAGAAGAGATTTGTGATCTTATGCATTTTATCTGTGAAATGGTTCCATCTTATTATTTAACTCCATTACGGAAAATAGTTGCACAAAAATTGTCTCAGCATGGTCTTAAGCAGCTCGAAATTGCACAAGTTCTTGGGGTCTCTCAACCAGTCGTTTCATCCTATTTGAAAGAGGAAACAATTCTCAAATCTCCTTTAATAACCCGTGACTCGTTCAAAGAATTTTCTGAAATACTTATAAAGCAGATTTTGGAAGGGGCTTCTAATCAACTCACTCTAATGGAATTAATCTGTCAAGAATGTCTACAATATAGAACTGCTGGCCCTTTATGTGATGTTCATAGACGAAA
>NZ_CDLCQJ010000091.1:0-48579 GCF_975850365.1 Candidatus Hodarchaeum mangrovi
CCAAGGAGGATAATTAATACTCCAGAGATAAAGAGTACAAGAAAACTAATGGCCCAAAATAAATGATTAAGACGTTTTAGTTCTAAAAACTTTTTAAACAATAAAAGGGTTAGTAAAAGAGCGACAATACCTGTAATTAACAATAAACCTATGGTAATAGGATCTTCTAACACGTTTTTGAACTCCTTTCTATTTTGAAACGGATAATTCAATCTCAATTTTTGGATTAAAAATATTATCTGGGAATACTTGTAAGTAGGTAGGGAAAAAGTTAGTGTCTATAGTACTCTGAATTGAGTTAAGCACTAAGTCATTGACTGTAATGTTTCAACTGTTTTCTTGCGCATTCCAGGCTTGTAAGAAATTAATTTCCCATTCAAGAGGATTCCATAAGTCCCATAGGGATGAATCGCATTATGTTGTGCTTCAGAAGCAGAATTTATCAATTTAGATTGAAATAACACTTTGTTATTCCTAGCAAACTCTTTAATATCTTCAATCAATGCAGGGATATAAGGACATTGATGAGAATATGCAACAAAGATTTCTTTACTATATTTTTTAGAATAGTCATTATAAATCGGATAAAAAGAGGGTTTGGGAGCAGAATTGTTCAGAAATTTAGCATAAAGGCCAATATTTTCATCAAATTGATCTACATGCTGAAAACCCATTTTTTCAAAAATTCTCTTATTTGGTAGCCATCCGCCTTTTTCAGCAGTCATACCAATAACTCCATTCATACCTAAAGCAACAGCGTCATCAATTGCAAGTTGGATCATTGTAGTTGCATATCCTTTACCCTTATGTTGACCAACAATCCATAAACAGTGAATTACCATGAAATAATCTGCATTTATTCCCCTCCAATTATATTTACTGGGTATATATTCAATAAATCCCCGAAAAGAGTACTTGGTCTTTTCTTTAACTTTCAGAATTTTATATTTCAATCCCTCGGGAAATCTTTCCTTGATCCATGTGATTTTATTTTGATACCCTTCCTCTTTTTTTTGAGATTGTTTACAGAAGAGGCCAACCTTATCCAAATTTTTTGAGTTCACATCAATAATTTCAAAGCTCATAGATGAAAGTTTTCTTAATTTTAGATAAATTTTACTCAGGGAAAAAATAGAAAACATGATTGGTTTATGATATATTTGTTACCTAATTCTTTGCTATTTCAAGTGAATAGAAATTATTCTAGCAATTGGTTACGACTTTTGTAGGAGGCATAATTTGTCGGTGTTGAAGTACTTGGTACCCCAAAATTTCAAATGCTTCATAGACATTCATTCCAGAAAGAGCAGATGTGAGAAGAAAAGGTACATCACAACGAAAATCGATCCGTAATTCATTGCGGAATTTTGTTATTTCTTCTTGAGTTATAACTATTTTTTGCTGGAGATCACACTTATTTCCTAGAAGGACAACAGGGAAAGGGACACTATAACCAATATTTTTGAGAACTTCTTGTTTCCATTCGCGAAGATTTTTAAGGGTTTCGGGTCGTGTCAGATCAAATACCATCATTATTGCCTGTGATCCACGATAAAATGTGCTACGAACAAACTCAAATCGTTGTTGGCCTGCTAGATCCCAGATTTGAAATTTTATTTCCCGATCATCTACCGTTGCGGTATGGGTACAGATATTTGTACCAATTGTTAAGTTATAACCAATACTAAATCCCTTCCCAAGGAAACGCTCTACAATGGAGCTTTTTCCCGTTCCCCCATCACCAATGAGACATACTTTAAATAAATGATCATTTGTCTCAAATAGGTTTTGGAGCATAGAAATCACTTTATCTATATTATAATCCTGATTTTATTTCTAGTGAGCATTCATAAAAGAGTTACCAGACAATCTCTCCGAATATTCGAGAAGTGTAATTTTCTTGGTTCTTCTGTTTATTTTTCTAAACTGCTGATTATTTTTGAAAAGAAAATGAATTAAATCGATTGTAAAGCAGGATGTGAAGTACTAGATTTTAAAAAATAATTGAATCATTCGTTTTTTACAAAATTAAACCTTCAAAGTTTTTCTATTAATGTTTGAATAATAAAGGTAATAAAAGGATAATGTCACAATATAGTTTAAGAGAATCATGAAACCACGATATTATTTATTATCTTTTCTATTCTTATCAATAATTTATTTTGGACTTGTTAATGCAATTTATTTTCTTCCTATAGTTTACGATACCACAGAAGGCACTATTGACATAGGAATCAACGAGGACATTGTAATTTTTGAAAAATGGACAAAAAGGGTTTCAGTAAAGATTTCACTCATTTCTGGGGGACCGATTACCCTGATACATCAAGTTATCAGTGATGATTTCTCTGATGATATTTCCCAAGCTGGTAATTATTCTTATGAATTTCATACAACTAAAATCCGACTCGCCACCTCACTAAATTCTACTTCAGCTAGAGTTTATTATAAAATCCTTGATTATACCTCCCCTCTACTTCCTAAGGTAGATACGTGGGATATTCCGTTAGAAGCTTACTTTCTATTAATGGGAAATGCTATTATTCTCTATTCGTTAATCTGTGGAAGCTTATTAATAATTTTAGTTATAAAATATCGCGAGTCTCTTCTTAAATACTTGAACGAATTTTAAAGTAATATCATTTCAAAATTTTATATTTATCAAAACGATAATACCGAGTACTTTCTCTAGATAACTTTATTTTCTTTTTACAATTTTTTCAAGCTATATATAGATGAGTATTGGAATTTAAGTGTAATGAAACCATATATTGAATTCTTCTTAAAATTTGATTTATCTAACAGATTGTCTAAAAGGGATGTTTCTAAAAATGATATTCAGATAGTTTTACTTTCTCTCTGTCCTTTTGATCATTTACCAGGAGAAATCATTAGAACAAGAAAAAATGAGTTTATCGTGCGTGTATTTTTTACTGAAACACAATATTTGGAAACTGCTTATCGTCATCTTGAAGGAAAAATGGAAGAATTACGTGATTCCTTAAATTTATCAGTGCATAACTTGGGGGGTGAAGTAAAAGATGCTCAAGTAGGAGTATTAAGCACTACAGATGTAATAGAAGTTAAAAACTACTCATAACCTCATGATTTATTTATAGTCATAAATTTTTCATCAAAAATGGGGAATAAATTTCCAATACTTTCTGTGTCTAGGTTCCAATTTAAGAGAATTGGTTCAAAAGTCTTTAATTCATCCGCTAGGTTAATTAATAAGTTATGTATAGATTGAGGATTCACCTGACAAATCGTATAAAGAAGAAAGTTACTTTTTTCTTTAACAATGAACTGATGTAAGCAAATAAGGAATGGATCTATTTGTATAACATTAGGTGCATCATGGGATGTTTCAGAAAAGTGTTGAATGACTGAAAGAATTTCACCTACGAGAATTGGATGAATTAATAAATCATTTGTATCAATATACTGTCGTCGTACAACCAACATCCCATTGTTTAATAATCCAGCTTCAATGATAAATTTTCTAAGCATTATATAATCAATATTTTATCTCTTCAATTAATTTTTATACATGTTTTTTCAAATAATAGATGTGGTCATATTTATGAGCTTGAATCGAAAAGAACTTTTGATATTTATTATTTCTTTATTGATTTCTTCTGGTTTAATTTTCACCTACAAGATTTATCTTGAATTTAATTTTGATATCCTTATTCTCTCTGTAATAATCTTTCCAATAATTTTAGCTGCATATTTTACATCAATCTATTTACGTACCCCTGAAAATTTTCGAATGAAAGGACATTTCATTTATTATTTAGGTTTTCTTATTTTCTATACTGTTATTGGGTTATTATTAGCTGCCTGTTCCTTTTATGATTATCAAATTACTTTATTATACCCCTAGAATTCAATGAATATGTCGTCAAAGTTGAGTTTGACGACTTTTCTGAAATATTAGGAATGTAAATTTAAGAGAATCTCACCATAATATTGCGATAGCGGATCTCCTATTAATTAGCTTTTAATTAAAGAATGAATAATCACAGTCAAGTATCTTAAACGAATAAAACTTAAAAGTAAATCAAAGACTTTCAATAGAGAAAATAATCAAAGAAAATGCATATTTCTATCTCAAATTTATACTTGACATTGTTATGAGAAGAATAATTCCTTTTTTATCATTGAATAAGGAAGAACAAATTTAGAAAAGAAAAAATATCCTATTTAAATACTCTGATTTATTCCAGACATAAATTTACTTTATTAAAGGTCGATTAAATCAGGGAGAACTTTCACAACACCATCAAGGTTACGTTCTAGATATATGACTCCTAAGATCGCCTCAACTATTGTTCCTTTCTCATGGTCAAGAGTTTTTCCTTTGATTAAACGTTGAGAAGGATCATTTAGACGTTTTAGACTATAACTCCTTAAATCAAATCGATCGCAAACTTTAGCTAACTTTTCATTTGAAACCAAATTCTTTCGTTTAATGGTTAATTCTCCTGTGGTTGATATTAAAGGATCCCACGTGATCTCTATTACAGCGAGATCTAGAACTGCATCACCCAATAGAGCTAAAACATTAGCAGCATACCCAGTAGATGCCAGAATATCGAAATCTGTTAAGTCAATAGGGCAATTGTTTTTCTGGGAAAAATAAATTTTCAAATCAGAAAAAATATTGCGAATACTAGGACGAGTGAGGGCAATCAACATCAATTCTGAAGTAGGAAAGGATAAATTAAGTTCTTCTTCAAGCTCTGGAATCAAAATTTCTTTTATAGAGACCATTCTATCTATAATGTAATTAATTTCATTTAAAAAGGAGGAAACCTTTTTAAATTCTTTCAAATGCTTGTATAAATCCTTTTTTTGTTTATTAAGTTCATTCTGTACAATTAAAGTCTTTTGATAGTAATCAATGACTTTCCAATGCAAGCGAGTTTTAATATCCATAATTATTTTATATATTATATTGTTTAATTATGTTTTTATAACTGATGAAAAATAAATAATTGGTTTATTTGGTAAATAATTCGTTCAAATGCTTTTTTAATCAATTATATCTTATATTCGAATGCTTTCTGAGTTAATTGATACACTTTAATCGATAAACCATCTTTTTCTATGCATGAACTACTTTCAGGACAATTCCGACAGATAATAGGATTGAGTTCATCTTCTCCTTCATGATGTTTAATTTCCTTAATAAACCCTAGTTCTAATAATTGTAATTTAATTATCTCTAATTGTCCATCAGTCAATCCTAGATCTTTCTTTATTTCATAAAAAGAAAAGTTTTTTCCTTTATGTTTAATATAAGATAAAACTTCATTAATCAATTACTAATTCCTCTTTGTATTTGATTAATCTTTGCGGTATGAATGTTAAGAATCCCAATAGTAGAGCAGGATCAAAGAGATAAGAAAGGATTCTTGAATAAAAATTTGGTGAAGTGTTATCATTTATCAAACCATTAATCACTCCGACGAAAAGAAAGTTGAAAAACGATAAAGCTCCTAATATAATACCAATAATAGTAGCTACGAAGATGAAAGCCTTCCCAGATGAATTTTGATGATGAAGTTTAAAAAATCCTCTAATAAAAATAATTCCAATTAATATTAATACCAATTGTTCTATAGGATCAATAAAAATTGGAAATTTTGATGAATTAAATGTAAAAAGAAAGAATATGCCAAGTAAACCAACTATTGTATAGATAGATCCATAAAGAATAGCTAGATATTTTATTATTCTATTGTTATTTTCGTTATTATACAAATTTTAAACTTCCTAAGAAAATCCAATAAGAATCAATATCATTTTGAAGAACAATGCAATGGTATAAGCCACAAAAATATAACCTAAACCAAGAAATAATGTTGTTCTCCATGAACCAGTCTCTGACTTAATAACAGCTAAAGTTGCGATACAAGGTGTGTAAAGTAAAATAAAGACCATATAGGAAAATGCTTGGTTTATAGTCATGGCAGTTGAGATAAATTCATAAAAATTACTACCACCCAAAATTCCTAGTGTTGCGACAACCACTTCTTTGGCAAGTAATCCCAGTAATAAAGCAGAAATAAACTCCCATTTCCACCCAAAAGGGGAAAAAAGAGGTTCTATGAACTTTCCAATGAAAGCTAGAACAGTTTTATCAAGGGAAGCTCCAAATGGTATATTACTCATAATCCATACTAGAAATGAAGCAAGAAATATGATAGTACCAGCTTTTTTTATAAAATGAGAACCCTGTAACCACATTTCTTTCAGAGCTGTCTTCAATTGGGGTTTTTGAAATTCTGGTAACTCTAATATGAAACCATGATCTTCATGTTGATAAAAACGTGTATTCAAAATTTTTGCTGTAATAATACCTACTATAATTCCTATAATGTACATAAGTAATATTACTAATGATGCATGATCAGGGAAGAAAATACCTGCAAAAAGAACATAAACTGGTAATCGAGCTGAACAAGAAATAAATGGAGCTATTGAGAGGGTGATCATTCTATCTGCTTTATTTCTGATCGATCTTGTCGCCATTATCGCAGGAACAGTACAACCGAATCCAAGCATTAATGGGATAAAAGACTTCCCATGCAATCCAATCTTTTCTAACCATTTATCAACTATAAAAGCAGCTCTTGAAAGATAACCTGAATCTTCAAACACAGCTAAGGCAAAATAAAGGAGAAAAATATTTGGGATGAAAACTAAGATAGCACCAAGACCATTTATAATTCCGATCATCAAGCCAGCAATACTTTGATTAATAACAATTTTATTAATTATTTCGGTTAATAAGGAGAAAAATCCTTCTAGCATAAATACAAAAGGTTCAGATAATGTGAATGTAAATGTAAATATCGCCCATAAACTTACAAAAAATATTGGAATCCCAAAGTATTTGTCAGTTAAAACATCATCAAGCATTGAAGTAAGATTAGTGGATGCTTTCCCTCTTTTAATTAAAGTACTACTAATAATGTCCATAATTAATTTATAACGTTCATTTGTAATATAAACAGCTGTGTCTTCAATATTTAATTCATCTTTAAAAGAGTGAATTAATTGATCAATTCCTTTTAAATGCAAGGTATTATATTTTTCATTACTAGCTGCTTTTTCAAAAATAATTTGGTTAATTAGATCTAAAACTAAAGAATCCTGTTCCAACAGTTTCAAACTTAACCAATGATAATTAAACCGTTTTAACTGCCCTTGCTCATCTATTTGTTCAAGAATTTCAGTTAATTTATCTTCATACTTTTTAATGCATTTTTGATTCTGATTAAAACCTGTTGATGTTTTGGTGTTTGCTATATCATAATTTAATATTAGATTAAGAAGGTCAACCGTTCCTTTTCCTTTCGTTGCTATCATTGGAATGACAGGAAGGTTTAGTTTGCTTTTTAAAGCATTAATGTCTATTTCAAATCCTTTAGACTTTGCAAGATCTATCATATTTAATACAATTATTATTGGAAGTCCTAACTCTTGTAATTGAACCGTTAAATACAGATTCCTTTCTAAATTAGAAGCATCAATAATATTTATTACCAGATCTGGTCTTTCAGTTATTAAAAAATGTCTAGACACTCTTTCATCTTCAGAGTAAGCACTTAAACTATATGTCCCAGGTAAATCAAGAATTGTTAATGTTTTTTCTCCAAATACACATTTACCTTCCTTATGTTCTACTGTACATCCAGGAAAATTTGCCACATGCTGATGAGAACCTGTTAAGGCGTTAAAAATGACACTTTTTCCAACATTAGGATTTCCTGCCAAAGCAATCTTCATTTGTCAAAAGTCCTTTCGCAAAAGATTTTATTCGCAACTCCTCTTCCAATAGCAATTTTTCCTGCTTTTAGCTCAACCATTATTGGCCCACCCCCCACATTACGTATGACTTTAAGATATTCTCCACTGTTAAATCCCAATTCATTCATCCTCAAATTAACTAATTTACCTCCATTAATTGTAATTATCTGAGCATATTCACCATCCCGTAGCAAAGAAAGAGGAATCAATTTAAAATCACCTCATTTTATTCTCTAACTCATTATAATGATAGATAAATGTAATTTGTAGTCAATATATGATATAAATTATACATTTAAATAATTATTCACACACGTAAACTTTTATTTCATTGCCTATTTTAGATCGATTTCATGCATTAATGATAAAAAAAAACCAAAAAAAAATCTAGGTTATCAAAAAGTAAGATTATATCCTTTTTCTTAAATATAGATGCTTTAAAAAGTTTTAATAATCATTCTACTTCTTATTATGGAATTAATAATTATAAAATAACAAGAATTACAAGAATTCTAAGAAAAACTCTCTAGATTTAATGGTGGGAAAAAAAAGAGAAGAGAGGGAAAGGATTTTTTCCCATAAACCTAGTCCAATTCCTCATCAGTAATATCAAAAACTGTATTGTGAAAAGGTAGGGGTTCTTTATAAAAAAATTTTGGTAAGCAATCATCTTTATTAGTAAAACCAGCTTGTTTGTTGAATTTACGCTCGTTCTTAACAAAATTCATTTTATAATGAGTAACATTTAGTTCTTTTCTAAGAGATCCACGAATTGTTTCAATTATACCCTTAATTCAACTCATAATATCTAAAATAGCAGAAACCACAAATAGGGTAATCAATCAGAACATTTAGATTTAGCAAATTATATTCTACTTAATCCCGAAATCGAGAAGATCGTTTTCCTGAGAGTTTTTGAGCAATCCAAACTAAATTCCATTCCATAGATCCTTTGTAATCTACACGTTCCCAAAGCATGAGGATTACCGACCATACTAGAATGTTAATTAAAGCAAATATTGTGATGTTGAGAAAACTGGCATTCCATTCAGACCAGAGTGGGCGAATTACTACTTGGAGAGCTGCTGCTAGAACACCTTCCCACATATAGACGGTTAAGGCAAGTTTACCAAAATCAGGAACCTTTCTTGCTACCTGCGCCCACTTTTCCCTTGTAGTTGGAGAGCGATAATCTAATAGTGCAAGTCCGAGGAATATCAAGAAGAAAAACATACCAAGTTGTAATGATTTCTGTGCCATTAGGGCAATACTGGCTTCCCAAGTAAATGGTTCAAAACCATAAGGACTTGTGGGTTCCTCAATAAACATGATGCCAGCTATAAATGTGGTTAAGGCGAATATGCCAATTCCAGTTAGTATTGTTCTAGGCTTCTCTTCTCTAGCGATCGCAATTCCTACAATTGCTCCAAAACAACCATACGAGAGATGTGGAAATATGGGCATCATTCCATTTGTCAATGGTTCCATGAAAAATGCTAGAAGGAGATTTCCACTCAAATATTCATTTCGTATTGTCTCCCCAATTATAATTCTCAAGAATGGGGATATAATAAAAATCATAATTCCAATTAATGTTAATGAACCATAAATAATTTTACGGTTCGTCATTCCATTCATTTTATGGAGAAATCCCATAGATGTGGAGATGAAAATAATAATAACACCAATCATTGAGAGTGTTCCCATTCCAAAGAAAATCATGACAGGTATGGGCGGATCTGGCAGTCTACCAAATAGAAGTAAATATGGAAGTATCCCTGTCCCATTGGACAAAGTTTCCTCCTTTATAACAACTGGCATTGAATCATCTAAAAACCGTATTAAAAAAGCACGATAGAAGAAACTATACCCAATCATTAAAAGGCCCATTATCCATCCACTAATTATAACAAGTTTTGATTTAATTTGACCCGTTATAAGTCTCTTGTAAATCATGTACGCATTCACTGCACCTGATATCACATAGAAAATACCTGCCATTGTAATAAATAGGTACATGATTGCAATTTCTGGATGAATAGCACCCCCTGAATAGAATCCAAAGTAATAATCCCATAGAATTCGATGAATGAATACTACAGCAATTATGGCACCACCTCTTATAAAATCAAATGTATAGATTCGATCAATCTTGGTACTTTTTTCTTTATTTGTCAAGCTTTCTTCTCTTCCAGAATCTTTGATTCATTCGAAATTATATTTAAATTGTGTTAATTCTTATATATAATTGTATCCCAAAAAATGATTGAGTTTCGTGGCTTTTCCTCATCTTTTAATATCATTCTACCATAGAAAATAGAATGAAGAGTAAAACCAGTAATTAATGGATATATATGAATTAATCTAGGAGGTAAAGATGTAAAAAAAAAGGAATGGAAAAGGATTATTCCCCATAAACCTTGTCTAATTCCTCATCAGAAACATTGAAAACTGTATTGTGGGGAGGTAGGGGTTCTTTATAAAAGAATTCGGGTAAACGATCATCTTTATTAGTAAAACCAGCTCGTTTGTTGAATTCTCGCTCGTTTTTAAGAATATTCATTCCATATTTAGTAACATCTATCTCTTTTCCTAAAAATCCGTTGATTGATTCAACCATACCTGTTAGGCCGCTTTCAATGTCTAATATTGCAAATGCAATGAATAAGCAATAACCTGTAGAGTCTATGTATGCTGTGGATGCTTGGAAGTTTCGTGATAATTCAGCTTTAGAAATATCTTGCGGATCAACCTTACCACCCACTTTAAGAATTTCAGGGGCAATTGTATAACCTTGGGTATGGTCTCCGCCTTGAGGACCAGTTGCATAAGTTACTCCAATTCCTTTTATTGCCCTAGGATCATAAGCAGGTAGACTTTGACCTTTTACTTGAGCAACGTGAGCTACACCTAAATGTTTACCAATTGATAATGCACCATCTCCAATATGTTTGGCAATCTTATCATCTGATGCCACTTTCTTTAAGAATTCAACTGCTGCAGGACCATCACCAAATTTAAACATTCCTCCTTCCATTGCCACGGCGATAGTATTTCCAGCTTCAATTGTATCTAGACCAAGATCATTACAAACTCTATTTAATTCCGCAACATAGTGAAGATCACCAATCCCACAGTTAGTCCCTAATGCCCAAACAGATTCATATTCAAGAGGACTAACTTGCATTTTTCCTGTATCTTTATAGGGGAAGACATTAGAACACCGGATTATACACCCGATATGACAGGAATGATTATAGCTAGCTGATGAATCGGGAAACTTTTTCTTTGTGGCGTCAATAAGTTCATGAACTGCTTCACCAGAAATTTTGGCAGCATGCTCAAATCTACCTTCATGCCAATTACGAGTGGGTAATCCACCTGCTTCGTTGATAATATTTTGCAAGACATTTGTTCCATAATTTTTAAGGCCACCATAGGGTTGACCATCTTTTTCTAATACCCCAGTTACAGCATGTTCATTTAGTGCATCAATAAGATTTTTCCGACCAGTTTCATATAGATCTGCTGTTTTAGGTTTCACACGTTCTGTATTTTTATCATCAGTAATTATAGCAATAACTCGTTTTGATCCGAGTACAGCTCCGAGACCACCTCGACCAGCATATCTCCCAGGATCCGTATTTTCTACATTATTTCCAAAAACACCAGCGCCTTTCATTAATCTCTGACCAGCAATACCACATCCCATGATACCAGGTTTATTTGGAAATTCTTTCCATACTTCAGCAATTAGTTTATATAATCCCATTTTATGGTATTTAGAGGCATCCAAAATTGTACATTTATCTTTTGAGATAAAAATATTATACCATTTATCTTGTGAAGGCTGTCCTTCGATTATAATAGCTTTTATTCCTAAATGACCAAGTTTATGACCTGTTAATCCTCCTGCATTAGCTTCTTTTATTCCACCAGTCAATGGTGATTTTCCACCTACACTCACTCGTCCTGAACTAGGAGCATTAGTTCCAGCAAGAATCCCAGGTGCAACCACGAACTTATTTTTAGGCCCAAGAGGATCACACTTTGGATCAACTTCATCAAGAACAATTTGACTTGTTAACGCGCGCCCACCTAAAGTTTTGTATTTCTCAGCAACCTCCTCAAATTTTGTTTCTAGTTTTGTCATATTAATACGTAGAATTTTTCCCAAATTGAATCATTCTCCATTAATTTTTGCCCAAATAGGAGCTTGCGCGCCCGAACTTAGGATTGCGTAATAATAGACATATCCTCCTTTAAATTCTTTTGTGGTATAAGAAGAGACTTAGATTATTGTAATTATGCAAATCTTAAAATTGAATCCAAAAAATGTATTATCTTAATTAAATTATTCTCGAGGTTTAGTGATGGATTATCAGAAGGAATTATCTTATCTGCTTTCAATACCTTCAGATGAAATTATTCGAGTTATATTAGAAGAAGCGGTTAAAGACTTAAAAATTACTAAGGAAGAACAATATATTATTGATGGAGTTCGTAATGATCTTTCTAATTATTCTTCCACTTTTACTCTCCCAGGATCAAGTAAAATCACAAAGACTGGATTACAACTTTTATTAATTCAACAACGATCGTTTCTTCGAAGTATCGTCACTAAAACCTACAAACGATTAAGTGAGGATAATCTCATTAGTGAAGATGAAAATAAATTATATCGAGTTCTGGTTAACAAGGTTGATGAAGTTATTGCAACTAAGATTGGTATGTTTTTAAGTCTTAATCTAGAAGAACCACATTTTTTAATGCTACATAAGACAATAGGGGAACAATTTACAAATTTATGTGCAAGTATCATACTAGATATCTATTGTGAACGAGTTAACAATACACAGAGATCATTTGTCGATTTAGAATCTTTATCAAGAGAATTTAATTCAGAACTGACACAAAAAGAGTTTGTAATCCGTTTTCAAAAAAGTCTTCAAAAGTTAAGTGAGATGAAAATTTCTTCCCCCTCTCAACTCATACAGAATTTAAACAGCCTTATCCAGCTTTAATAACTCTTGATAATTTAAAATCTCAGAGAGATAAATTGATAAAGTATTTGCCCATTTTTTCTTAAAACGTTTTATTTGGTGAAATAAATGTTACAGAATTATCAAGAGAACAATTTTTTCGTTGGTTCCTTAATTACAAGTGTAGTTGGGGCAGCAGCTCTGATCTTAGCTGACTTTGCGGGTTGGTATTGGAGTAATTATTATTTAGGAGTTGAAGGTAGGGGATGGCTTGATGTTAGCTTTGATAACCTCCTCGTTGCTCCTTTCTTACTGACAGCAGCCATTCTTTTATTATTATGTTCATATATCTCTTTTATTGCCTTGAGAGGTGAGCTACCTCCTCGATATCTTCAATATAGTAAATTTGCTGCATTAATTTCAATAGGAATGCAATTTACTGTTGCATTTATCTTTATTGTTTTTATGCTATTCGATGAATCAGAGTGGTGGTTTGATTTTGGTTTTTATGGTGGATTTATTGGTGCTATACTTACATTTGTCCTTCTAAACTTTGCATCAAAATCAAATAAATAAAAGGTTGTTGAGATTAATTGTGAAGGTAATTTTGCATTTATTTCCTTCATAATATCATTTTCTATAATATTGAAAACTATTAGCTAAAAGAAATTCAGTTCCTGTGTTTCACTAAGGTTTTTAAATTATTTTTGAATGAAAACTTTACCTCTGGAATGCATATTTCTTTTATTGCTTCCTAAACTGTCATTGTTCTATCAATATTTTAATCTAGAAATCAATCTATTGATTCAAAGTCATATATTGAAGGATCTTTTCCTATTTAGCTATATATAGAGCTATAACAATAATACATATGCATATATAATTTTTCATTTTACATTCTTCCTTAGAAATTTATACTGTTCAACAAGACACGATATGGATTTTGTTTAACATGGCAAAAAAAGAGTCATCTTTAATAAATTATGAAACTAGAAGACCTCAAAAAACGGGAGGGTCTTCCTATGTAATTACTTTACCTAAGGAATGGTTGAAAAGTTTAATCAAAGAACGTAAAGACTTAGATGTAAATGATCCTAAAAGTTTTCGGGAATTAAAACTTGGTTTAATTTCACAACCAGATAATACACTACTAATTACTCCATATCCAGAAGGACGTAAAGTAATTCGTTCTAAACACATTGATCTGGAAACAATCTCTGATGAAACATTTCTCTTCAGATATTTAATATCTTCTTATATTGCGGGTTTCTCTGAAATTTATATTAATTCTAAATATGCCATCCCTTTGTCCTATAGGCATACAATTCGTGAATTCATTCGTATGGTCATAGCAATGGTAATTATCGAAGAGACAGAAATATTTATTCATATTAAGGATGTATTAGACCCAGTAGAAATGCCTTTTTATAATATTTTACAGAGACAAGTTACAACCACAAAAAACATGGCAAAAGAAACAATTGAGGCACTTAAAGGATGTTCTGGAAATTGTACAGAACAAATCAAAAAAATAGCTGAGACTGATAATCAGGTCGATACATTGTACTGGTTATCCACCAGATTGACAAATATGATTCTAAGAGATAGTCAGATGAGTGATCTGACTGGAATTTCAGCAGATCTCGCAGCCAATTTATTTTTAGTTTCACGACATATAGAACGGATCGCAGATCATGTTGTTCGGATATCGGAGAATGTCTTAAAAATTCAAAAACAAAATATTGATGAAATTTTAATTGAGAAAATTGAAAATGCAATAAATCTGTCTTTTGAGGTCTTCGAGACAAGTATGCAAGCTTTATTTGAAAGTGATTTGAAAAAAGCTAATGATAGTATTGAAGCTACTAGAAACTTTGAAAATAAGATAAATGAATTATTAGATTACATCACTCAAAGTAAAGAGTCACTTTTAGCTATTTTTTTAGATAATATTCTAGAATCCATCCATCGAATTGGTGAATACTCCCGTGATATTTCAGAAAATGTAATGAATTATCTGGTATGGGAAGAATGATTATCTATCCTCCACCTACTGGAGGAAAAATGGCAACTTCATCATTCTCTTTCAAAATATAATAAACATCAGTTATTCCCACTCCATTGATCATAATAATTTTCGCTTGTTCTCGTTCAATTCCTAATTGGTTTAATAAATCTTGAACGTTGAAATTTCGTGAAATTTCGCGTTTAAAGCTCTCCCCAATTTTTAAATCAGGAGGTCCGAATTTTCGAAGTGTAGCATAAAGCCTTACAGTTATATTCATCATTTATTCCTCGTTATAATAGTTTAATTTCACCTTAGGTCTCTTTGTAATGAATCCATGGCCTTTTAAATGCTGGCCACCACATAATAAGTGCATTCCAAGTGGAAAGATGGCAACACGTGCATTAGAAGGTACTATTGTAGTTTCAAGATCATTTACTACTGTACCATTGATAAAACATTCTCCAATTCGTTCAATACTTAAATTTAAGCGTAAAATTAATTCTTCAACAGTCTCATCCGATTTCCAAGCGATTTTTACTCCCTCATCAGTGAAATAAGATAAATTTGGGTCATATAATTTTTTCAAATGACCATAAAGATGTAAGTCTATCATAAAACGAAACCTATATGAAAAGTAGTATTTGGTATTTATTCCTCAGTATCTAAGTCATCAACATCTGGAAATTCGAATAAATCTGGTTCAAGGTCTATTAGACTGATTTCAAACTTATCAAAAAACAAATCAATGAGAGCCTGTCGTAGGATGTCTTCTCGCGTCGAATAATACCCGCGTTCAATAAGGTAATCCATATATTGAACCAAGCTTGCAGCTAGGTCAGCTGTAACACTTATTGTCTTTGAAGTTTCTAATTCATCAATACTCATTACTATTTCACTTCTTTTTGATCGATTCAAAACAGTCGTGGGACTCTGATTATAAATGAAAAGGTCCTCTTAAAAACTTATTAGTAAGAAACTAGTAAATACTTAGGTGAAGAGTTTTATCAAAGTAAATTCAGTACCATAGAGCTTAACCAATTTACCAAGTGAAGATTCAAACTGATGACGCAACATTTCCTCAAAACCTAATGGACTTATTGAGAACTTTTCTGTTGTAGAAGCTTTTATTTGATCTAACACTTTTATTAACACCTTAACAAATGGCTCATTACTCGAGCTAGAAAACTCAATTACTTCACTTTTTCCTTCTTTTATATACCAAAATTTCAGCGGAATATTTTCTATTTTATCTGAATCAGTGATAACTAACGCTTCAACTGTGATTTCCTTTAGATTTCCCTTTGTAAAAATATTATCACGGTCTCTGGTTGCCCCTGTTGTTATCGGAGTAGTAGAGGTTGGGATACTAGTTGTTACATCTGTAGGAGGAGTCTCAATTGATTCATCTTCTAATCGAATTATACATTTTCTCAATAAAGTCGCAGCAGTCATGGAAATCTCTCCCAAGCCAATTAAGATTCCTTCTAGGTTTGGTAAATTTTCTCCAAATATTGATCCCAATCGATTATAATGAGCAGCTAACTGAGCTTCATATTTTTGTAATTCTTTAAAAACTTCAATATAATTCCCCTTAGCCTCAATTTCCTTTATTTTCTCATCTAGTTCCATATTAACCCAATCCTTGAATATTCGCTCTAAATGATTTTATGTAGTATGATATCACAAACTTCTAAATAAAACTTAAAGAATTAATATTTTATATATGCTAAAAAAGCATCCTATTTATCTGAGCTAATCATAATGAAAACACTTCGGATAAAGGTATTCAGCTGATGGAGTTACCAGAAAAAGGGCCATATGATAGGGACCTATTGGATAAGTTACCTGTAGGGGTTATTGTCCTTAAGGATTTACTTCCTGTATTTTATAATAAGAAGTATAAGAATGATTTAAATCTCTCAGAAGACCGACAAGTATCTATCCAGGAGTTCCTATCATTTCTAGATCCTTCAGAACATGACAGACTTCTTCAAATTATTGAAAAGAAGGATTATAACCTCCCTCCAATAACTGAATGGAGAGCCAAAACCATTAATGGTGATTCCACTTGGATCCAAATACGAGTTGGTAGATTAGATTTAAAACATCATATCGTTGTTGTTAGAAATATTGGTAAACTAAAGAAATTTGCTCAACAAGTATCACTCACAGAATCCCAGTACCAATATTTGATTGAAAAAGCACCAAATTTTATTTTTATTGTCAAAAATGGTGTTATTGATTATTATAACACTGCATTTGTGGAAAGACTAGGATATACTAGACAAGAAATTGATGCAAAGAAAGCTATGCCTACATTTTTCGTAGCACCAGAAGATAGAAAAAAAATTGGTCAATTTCTAATTGAAGGAAAACGAGAATTGATCAAAGGTAATGTTGAGGCCGATAATTATATAGAGTTACCTGAACAAAAAGCAGAATTTGATCTGGTAGCTAAAGACGGAACAAGAATACCTGTACATGCTTTAGTCCGAAAAGTCTATTTGGGGAAAGATTATATTATTCAGGGAGTCCTAGTTGACCTTTCTTCGATAAAAGAATTGCAGGAAATGAAATTTGACTTTCTAACCTTATCGCAACATCATTTAAGAACACCCCTTGCAAATATGAAGGCATATCTTGATTTTTATAAAAAAAGAATCGAAAAAGACATAAGTGAAGAA
The DNA here is from genome assembly GCF_975850365.1 of Candidatus Hodarchaeum mangrovi. Lineage (NCBI taxonomy): Archaea > Promethearchaeati > Candidatus Hodarchaeota > Candidatus Hodarchaeia > Candidatus Hodarchaeales > Candidatus Hodarchaeaceae > Candidatus Hodarchaeum > Candidatus Hodarchaeum mangrovi. Next base: position 17,496 of record NZ_CDLCQJ010000091.1, read on the forward strand.
GAAAAGGAAACCTTAGAGCTAAAATTCTTAGATGTTTTGTCAAGAAATATTAACAGAATGGTTTCTTTGACAGATGATTTAAATGACATCGCTTTAATTAGGCAGGGACGATTAAAATGTAATTTACGTGGAGAAAATTTTATCCCAACATTACAACGTGCCTTAGAAGGAATTGAATTTCTTCTACAACAATACAGAGTACACTTGATAGTTGAATATCCTCAAATCCCCTTAATAGTTAATTTTGATCGAAATCGGATAATTCAAGCTTTACGTAATGTTTTAGACAATGCAATACGATTCACGGGTCATGGAACGATTAATATATCTCTAACAACTGATTTAAATAATCAGTTAATGTTACTAAAAATTAAAGATTCAGGAGTAGGAATCACAACTTCACAACTTCCTGAAATTGGTAAACCATTTGTAACTTTTCATTCTTCTCAAAGTGGGTTAGGATTAGGCTTATTTCTAACCAAACAAATAATTTCAGATCATGGAGGTACTTTAACAGTTTTTTCTGAGGGTTTCAACAGAGGTACTACAGTAACGATTACCTTACCATTACTTGTTCATCCGGATGCCAATAATCATTTAAATGAAGATGAAACTGATTTATCATTTCTAATACGTCAAGCGACCTCAGCGGAAAATATGATTATTCGAATGGAAGCAATCCAAGAACTTTGGAAAATTGCTGATACAAATAATCTGGAAAGTGTTCTTAACACTCTTGAACAGGTAATACTTTACGATAGGGATAGAACATTAAGAAATCTTGCCAGTAAATTTTATTCTGAATTAATAAAGTCGAATGAAGTGAATAATCAATAATAAGATTAATAATTATCATTAAGTACCTTTTTACACAAATTTAACTTTAATTGAGATTCCAAGATATGTATAATGCTCTACCCCAAAGTTTGCTTCATTCCATTTCGATTTCCTCTCAAATTGAAATCATCCTAGATGTTATTGATGTGCTTCTCACAAGTCAAGATGTCTATAAGGAAGAGTTATTTTATCAGACTTTAAAAAATTCCATTATAAATATTATTGAAGAGAATTTTATTCATAAAAAAGTAATTAATAATATAAATATCCGAATATATCAAGAATTAGGGTTTTTAAGATCTACTAGTGATATTTCTGAGTTATTTTATTCAAATTCTATTGAATTGTTGACAATTTTTGAGATTTTGCATGAAACTTCTGTAAAATGGGTTTTTGTTTTAGATCCCAAATCTCAGCTTTTTTGTTTTACAAAATCCAAAATCAGCGATTTTATATGGTGGAGTCCTCTATTTTCTCCTCTAGATTCATTATTTATTGCTTCGATCGTCCTTAATCCAACTAAATTGCAATCCTTCACTGATCAAGAACTTTTTTCGAATCAAAATTATCCAAATCCGGAATTACATCATTTACTAGAATCATACTATCAAAATTCAGAAAAACCTTATAGTCAAATTGTTCCACTAGTAATCCAGCAATTGAAAGAAGTTAAAATTTTATTTTCAGATGAAATATCATCATATTTCAAGGAACAAATTCAAGAAAGAAATCAATTAATTCACATTCAACGTTTTCTTTCATCTAACAACTTGAATAATTTAATTTTAAAAATTATTTTGAGTAATAAGGGTAAATTTAATCCTGAATTTCTTAAAACACTATTTAAAACCCCAGATTCAAACGAAATTAATATATTAAAGCTAATAGATTCAAAAATCATTGATTTTTTGAATATTTACCCATCATTAGATAAAAACTCCAATAAATCAAGAGAGGGGGCTTATTATACTCCCATTGATCTTACTATGCAGCTAATAGAACGTACTTTAGGAAATTATTTATTAAATAATGATATCTTGCAAGAATTCCATTTATTTGACCCTGCTATGGGAACTGGGATTCTCTTGATTTTTGCCTTAGAATGGCTAGCATTTTACTCCCTTAAGAGTACTTCCAAAAAGGTTTCCCTTTTATCTCTTAGATCAGATATCCTTAACTCTTGCATTTCAGGAAATGATTATAATAAAGATTCAGTTAAACTGGGATGGATTTTATTAAATCAATTTTGTGGTCAAGAAGCAAATGAATCTGAAAATTATTTCTCAACAATTGATATTATAGAAGAATTTATTTCAAAGAATAGTAAATTAAAAAACGAATTTAATGTGATTTTATCTAATCCTCCATATTTAGCTTTACATAGTCGATTTATTAAAAATATTATCAATAAAGAAACCCAAAAAATATTGAATGAACGATTAGGAAAATATACTGGACGAAGAGATAATTTATATCTCTATTTTCTTGGAATCTGTCTTGATTACTTCTTAAAGCCTAGAGGACTACTTGGATTCGTATTAGACAACTCTTTTTTTGATCTTCCATCATATAAACATGTTAGAAAACATTTAATTGAAAATTATTCTTTTAAATTTTTACTAATTAATTATGATTATAGACCAAAAGCAATTGTTGATCTTGGAATACTAGTTCTAAAAAAAACTCATCCAAAAGACCAAAATACTCTAGTTTTCCAATATTCTCAAGTGTCTACTTGTAAAATAATAAGACAAATGGATTTTATGAAAAATCTAAATTATTTTTTTAAATATCAAGAAGATCCAACTCTACTCTCATCAGTATTAAAAAATTCTATTCCATTAGGAAGGATTGCTTCTATAAAGTGTGGATTAGAATATGGAAAATTGCTTAAAACTAATTTTTTATCGCGTTATCCTCTTGATCCCAATTGGCATCCAGTAATTGATGGTAGTCATGGCCTTCCCGACTCCTTCATTTTATTCTGGGTTCCAGATCAGCCTAATAGCTTCTGTCGATTTGATAAAGTTTATGAAAATGAGTTATATGAAAATCGGCAAAACTATAGCCCTGATGGAAAAAGAGTTTTATTAATTTCTGGAGACATTAACCGATTTCTTAAACCTAAATTAATTCTACGCCAATCTGCGAATAGATTTATTTGTACATTAGATGAAAATCAATATTTTTCTCTTCGTAATACACATATCATTTATAAAATAAAACAACCTTATACATTGAAGTTTATTTTAGGATTCTTAGCATCATCAGTTGCTACATATCTTGGTCATGAACTCAATATTATAAGATCATCTGGTAAAAACCGTTACCCTCAAATTAGGATTAATGATCTAAAGAATTTACCTATACCTATTATTAATCCTCAAAACAGTAAGATTATGGTTGAGCTTGAAACTGCAGTAGAATTGGCCCTTGAATCGGGGAAAAAAATATCTTCCTTCTTAGAAAGAATTTGGAATACATATGAAGTTGAAGATGTTAATAAATTTAATAGGCAAAACACTTTTTTGAGATTTTGGTTAAGTTCAAACGCAAATCAATTTTTTGGAGACCTCAAAAGAACTAATTCTCATAAATATCTTCAAAAACAACTTTTCAATGAAATTGAATACTTAAGAAGGACTCGTGCAACAATTGATTCAATAATATTTAATCTATATCCTAAAGGAAAAAATTTTGAATTAGAATTAAGAAAAAGTTACTAATTATATTATTGATTTATTTCTTTCTTCTGCTTTTTCTTTTTTTCACTTTTTTTGGTTTACTTTTGATACTTTTAGGAGGTACAGAAGGAATCTTTTTCTTCAGAACTGTTTGTTTTTGGAATGCTTCAGGAAAATCTGATGTTAATTCTTTCATGACTTCATTCCGTAATACCTCTTTAGCCTCCGAACCATTTGATTCAGTATTTAACTCAGTACGTAAGTCCTGTGAAGCTTGTTTTAGAACTGCTTTAATTTCACGAACATCAGGTGGTTCATCTAGCAATCCTTCTACTGGTATTGTGGTTTTATCTTCATCTTTTTTAAATATTGCAAAATCTTGAATTTGAGTTTTTGCTCTTCTCATTGCTTCTCTAAGTGCAGCAGCATCAATGGTTTCTTCAATTTGCCTATCAGATAACGCTGCTCCCTCTCTCCTTACCTTACTCATCTGTTGAGGTATTTTCAATCCTGCTGAAGAAACTAGAGCATCCAATACTGGAGTGAATTCATCAAATACTGAGGTATCAATAACACTTTCTTGGATTTCTTCTGAAAATACTTCCTTAAATCGAACAGCTAATAAATCTGTAAGTTCATCAATCGGTTCATCACGATCACTATCACAGATTACAGCTACCGTAATGTCTCCAATTCTTCGTATATGAATTATGAGATCATCAGTTGAGAACTTTTCAATTAATCTACCTGTAACTTCTGACATAAGGTCTAAAATTCCAGTTAAAAGTCCAGCAAAAATAGTATCAGGAAATTCGAGACCAGAATAAGAACGTCTAAGGAGACAAGTCCCACCAGAGCTAAGAAACCAGACATAATGTACAAGTGGGTCCTCAGGTGATGATTCAAAAGTTATTAGAGGTGAGGATAATCCAACAGCTTGTGTTATATCATCAGCAATAATTTCATCACGTTCATTCTCTAATGCAATTTGTACAGCTTTGGCAGCAATTTGCTTTGCTCTACCACTACAAAGTTTATTTAACGTGTCAATACTTTCTTTCGAAATACGTGGAATGCCTGTTCGACGTAAAAGTTTCTTTATTTCTACTTCTGAAAATCCAGTGAAATTTTCCTCACTATTTTTTTGATTAAACGACATTCCGAAATAATTCTCCGCTTTAACGGTTTGAATTTCAAATAATCAGCCTAATATAAAAATTAGATGATTCTTTTAAGGGATTAATTATCCTTAAGCTTTAAAAGCTAGTCTTATCTTAGGAATACACCTTACTTCCTATATCATATTAATTAATTGATTTATAAAAAGCATTCCACCATTCTTTTCAACATCGAAATTATATTATTTAATAATGGATTGATTTTAGTAAATAATCCTTCTATAAAATTTAAATCTGGATTAGAAAAAAACCTTTCTAAATAAAATACATAACTATCCTTGCCTAGAACAGAAAGAGTTGTAATTATGGTAACTCAAGAATTAAACTATAACTATTCAGAAATTGGATTAAAGGTAGGTCTTGAAGTACATGCCCAGTTAATCTCTAATCGAAAACTTTTCTGCCATTGTAAACCACAACTACTTCCAGCTCATCTTGAACCAGATTATTTATTTGAACGTAGATTTAGACCAGTTCTAGGGGAAATGGGGGACTTTGATTCAGGGATGCTCGTTGAGTTTGAAAAATCCTATAGGGTCATTTATGAAACATTTAATGACTATAATATCTGTACTTATGAAATGGACGAAACTCCTCCTTTTATGCCATGTATGAAAACCATTCAAAATGGATTTAAGATTAGCAGTTTTTTCAATTGTGCTTCTCCCGTAGACGAGATTATTTTTAATCGAAAACAATATTTAGATGGATCAATACCTACAGGATTTCAACGTACGGCTATTATTGCCCGTGATGGATTTATTAATCTAAAAGATAAAAATGTGCGAATTAATAACGTTTTAATAGAGGAAGACGCTGCAAGACGTGTTAGATTCTATGATAGATCAGATAGAAACGTTTATTTTAATTTAGATCGCTTAGGAATACCTTTGACTGAAATAATTACCAATCATGAAGATTGCACTACTCCTGAGGAATTATTACAACTTGGAATGCTTATTGGATTATCACTTCGAATACTTGGAGTTGGGAAACGAGGTATAGGAACTATTAGACAGGATGTAAACATTTCTGTCAGTGGGGGTTCAAGAGTTGAACTAAAAGGGATTCAAGATTTTAGACAAATCAAAAAATATGTTGACCGGGAAATTTTTCGTCAACTCGCCCTCCTTGATATAAAAAATGATCTGTTGGAACGAGGTATTAATAAGAATGATTTTCAACCTAATTTTATTGATGTTTCATCTGCAACTAGGGATCTTACAAAAGCAATGGTTGCTTTCGCTGTTCGCTTACCAAAATGTAAAGGGATATTTATAAGACAGGTTCAACCAGAAAAAACATTCAGCGAAGAATTATTTGACAGATGTGAATTAATAGCTGGAATTCCAATGAGAAACATGACTCATTCAGATGATCCAGCATCTTGGCTTGATCTACTCCGAATAAATGAGGTGCTAAATTTACATGAAAAAGATGCGTTTGTTGTTATTAAAGGTGATCAGAAATCAGTCCTTCATGCACTAAATCGCCTTCGTGAAAGAATGATTCAGGCTCTGGAAGGTATACCACAAGAAACAAGACGAGTTAATTCCATAACTGGTAATAATGAGTTTCTGAGAGTAATTCATGGAAAAGATCGAATGTATAGTGATACAGATACACCTCCCATCTCAATATCTGATGAAATGAAGTTCCATTCAGTTGATTTAATCAAACCATGGGAGCTTTTTGCTAATTTTCCAATAGATGTATTTGACCTGGATTTTCTTTTTGATAATGAATTTTATTCTGACTTCACGACACTTGTAAAGGAGTACCCAGAAAATACACGCGTAATCCTTGGACATTTTCAAAAAATTTCTTGTATAATACATCAACAAAATCTAGGGAGACAAGTTCTTAGCAAACACGGTTACACTAACCTAATTCGGGATTTAATTACTAATAAAATTTCTAAAGACTCATTAAAAGATATCTTAGTTAAAATAGATAGTGGATATTCATATGATGAAATTAAAGAAAAATACGACATTTTTATCCAAGAAATTTCTCTAGATCAATATAGAAAGTTAAAAGTCATTCTAGATGAGACACTAAACTCATTAAACCAAAATAATCGAAAAAAGATGTTTTATGTTATAAAAACTCACTTTCCAATGTTAAAAAGTGAGCAAATTGCTAAAGCAATCGAAAAAATGATTGGAGGGATTAATTAATGAAGAAAGAAAAGGATTATTTACCTGGTTATTCTGGTGAAGTCCGGAAGGTACTAGAAGATAATAACCTTATAGTTTGGTCTGAAATTATTCTTACAAAGCCAAATGGAGCCCGATTTCATGGAATACTCCTTCCAAGAGCTGCTTTTACAGCAAAAGACTTTATTACTATTAGAGTTTTAGATACAGGCTATAATATTGGTATAGAAATAACAAAAGATATCAAATTTCAAAAAGTTGGAGAAGTTCAAGGAAATTATAGGCTTCCATCAATAAAGGTCAAACGAAATTCACAAATTCCAAATGTTACATTATTAGGAACGGGTGGAACCGTAGCAAGCAGATTAGATTATCGCACAGGTGCAGTTTTACCTGCATTTACTCCTGAAGAACTATTCGCAGCTGTACCAGAAATCCAATCAAGAGTAAACTTAACTCCAAGGACTCTTTTTGAGATACTTTCCGAAAACTTTAAACCTGAATGGTGGGTTAAGACAGCTCAGGAAGTAGCAAAAGAGATAGAAAGGGGAGTTGATGGTGTTATTATAGGCCATGGCACTGACACGATGGCTTATACTGGTTCAGCTCTTTCTTATTTCTTACAAAACCTACCGATTCCCGTTGTCATACTTGGATCTCAAAGAAGTTCAGATCGGCCATCATCTGATGCTGCTATCAATTTATTAAATGCCTCTACTGTTGCAGGGTATGCTGATTGTGGAGAGGTTCTTGTATGTATGTTAGGTTCTACTTCACATAAGTATGACTATTTACATCAGCCAACACGAGTAAGAAAAATGCATAGCAGTCGTAGAGACACTTTTCGTAGTATTGGAGTCCCCCCTTTAGGAAAAATTGATTGGTTAACACAAGAAATTACATACTTTCGACCAGTTAAACCTAGAAATTTACCTGAAAAATTTCTATTGGATGTAAAAATTGACCCTCGTGTTGCAATGTTATATTTCTATCCTGGAATGAATCCTGACATTTTACATTCAGTCATTGACAAAAAATACCATGGAGTTGTTATAATCGGTACAGGACTCGGCCATGTCAGTACAGAATTATATAACGCACTTGATCGAGCAAAGGAAGAGCAAATTCCAATTGTGATGGTAGTACAACCTTTATGGGGATATTGTCATCTTAGAGTATATGAAACTGGTAGAGAAATGTTAGCAAGAGGAGTTATTGAAGGTAGTAACATGATTCCAGAAGCTGCATATCCTAAATTAATTTGGGCTTTGGGTCATACAGGTTTTCCACCTAATTTAAGTGAAATAAAACAAATAATGCAAACAAACATTGCAGGGGAAATTACAGATCGAGAAACAAGATTTGGTTTTAGTATATTCCAAGGTATTGAGCCAGGTATTAAATCAGTATTCGAAAAAATCTAGGGCACGAGTTTAGGAAATTACTGCACTTATAATAAGCCATAAAAACAAATAATAGGAATCTTATTTAAAAATGACAAAAAATCCCCTATTTCACAAATTGAAAGAATTTCTAAAGCAAAAAAAATATCTTAGAGAATTTCTATCAAGTACTTTTTTTATATTCCTTAGTATAATATGTTTTTATCTTCAAATACTGTATGAAACCATCTCAGCATATTTTGTGGCTGCAATGTTATTTTTAATTCTAGGTCTTTCAGGGTTTGTTTCAATTTTCTACCAATTGTATAAAAATAAATTAGGAATTTTTTTTCAAAATATTTTTCAAAGAAAAACCCATCAATCTGAAGAGAATGTAGGAACAATTAAAAGGGAGGGAATGGCTAATATATCACATAGATCTGAGCCAAAGATATCTACAACAATAAAATGTCCAGCATGTTATTCAGAATATCCAAAGGACACAATTCACAAGCGTTGTATTCACTGTGGAACGGAGCTATCATCTTAATTGTTTAATTTTCTTCATTATTTGAATTAGAATTTATTTTTCTCTTTATGGATTTAAAACCGACAAAAAATATGAAATTTTAAAATATTCTTCATGTAATTGTAAGGAATTTGATGAAAGATTTAATACGTATTATTTAGGTAATATCTAAGAATTAACTGGTAATATTTTTAAAGGATTAGTCCATAATAAATATTCACCAAATTAAATGACTCGATACAAAGGTTGGGTTCAAGAAAGATGGATTATGAGTTATCAGAGCTTGTTCAAGATTTTTTAAATTTTAGAAATTTTGATTTTCAATCTAATGTCACAGTTATTGGTAAAAATGATCGTGAGTTAAGTTTTTCTTATTTAGTAGATGGTTCACGCGATAATAGAACAGATTTCTCTGGAAAAATTGGTGTTGTTGTTAAAGATTGGTCTAGGTCTTGTGGTTATAACGTTATTATAGAAGCAGAACGATTACAAGAAAATGCTCCTAATCTTTCCAAGATTATGGTTGTAGCAAATCAATTTTCTGGTACCGCAAGAGAATTAGCTGATAAATTAGGTATTTTGACTCTGACTAAGGGAGAATTGATTTCAATACGTGAGATTTATAAGAACGAAACATCAGCTTTTGATCCTTAAATCTGTAAAAACAGGGCCTATTCTTCTATTATTTAATGAACAATAGGATTAACCTACCAAAAAAGCATTTTAATTGCTATAATTTTAAATATTCGAAGAATAAAAAGGATAAAAAGTAATTAATGAACAGTAAATAAATCTTAGCTCAGGAAAATTTTAATAAAGATTAATCATAGCACTTTTTATAGTTTAAAAGATTAATTATGTTGGCAATTTCTTGACAATTCTAAAAGGATGACATTAGATGGTCGTAATCAATCGCAATTCGGATATAGTCAGATTTATTGTAAATTTCGTAATAGCAGAGATCTTATTCTTTATAGGAACAGCATTTCTTGGCGTTTCGAAGATGCTTTTTAATATAAATATGATAGAAGTGTTAGAAGGAAGCTTCCTCGGAGATGCAACTCAAGGACTATGGACAGCTGCTTTTTCAACAAATCAAATAACGTGGTTATTTAATAATTTATTCTTATGGTGGGTCAATGTTCTATTAGCCATTTTTAATTCATTATTACTAGGACTCGGATTAATAGCACTTATGATCTTAGTACCATTAGGTATTCCTATATTTGAAGGTCCAAATGCACCTCAAAATGCAATTGCTATCGAATCAATGCCTGTAGGATTTCTTTTTTTGTTCTTCTGGGTTATTTTCCCATTTTTGTTTATTCTTCGTACTACATGGTATGATTGGATAAAACATAGATTCAAATCCAATACATAGGGAATCTCCCTTTATAATTTCCCCTTTATCACAGTACTTCGTGAACCATTTGGACTAATAACTAGAAAAGGAAGATTGAACCTTTCTTTGACAGCTAAGACCGTTTCTATTTCAGCTAATGCTTCCTCAGGACTGTTATTTTCTTCTGAAATATGACCAAGTATTGCTATTTGTGGTTTAACCTCGTAAATGAATTCTCCAGCAGCCCAATTTGATAAATGGCCTTTCCGACCAAGAATTCTCACTTTTAGGAATTCTGGATAAGAACTCTGTAAAAGATGGTCAAAAGAGTGGTTTGATTCAATAAATAAAATCTTAACACCACGAAATCCATCAATCAGGTAGGTATTGAGAAAACCACAGTCAGTAATATAACCAATCAATGGAATTTGATGATAATCAATACGAAACACTAATGGGTCAACAGAATCATGCGAACTCTCATAGGGGATAATTTCTAAGTTGGAGGAACTTAAGCTAAAAGATTTTCCAATTTCTATCAGCTCTATATCAATATTTTTTAATTTATTTTTCAATTTACCAAAAGTTTCGTCAGATAAATAACATTTAATTCGATTGTTTTTAGCTAAAGCCTTTATGCCTTTGATATGATCATTATGTTCGTGAGTGATAATAATACCTGCTAAATCACTCATTTTTTCCCCGATTTCTCTTATCCGTTTTGATATTACTCGTGCACTAATTCCAGCGTCTATTAAAAAAGAAGTAGTATTAATTTTAATGAATGTTGAATTACCTTTGCTCGTTGATCCTAGAACACAAACTTTGAACAAAAAAATCTACCTTGCCTAGTAAAGTTCTAAAAATTCAAGCGCATTCCCAAAAAGTATTAAATCTTTCTCTAATTCTGTTAATAGAGGTGAATTTTCGATAATTTTGATGCTATGTAACATAGAAGACCTATATACTACAGGTGAATCAGAACCAAATATAATTTTCTCAAAAGAACATGTTTTTCGTATCAATTTGACTATTTGCTTATTCTCAAGATGATAAGGAACAGCTGATGTGTCAAGATAAAGATTAGGTAAGGAAGCTGCTAAATTAACTGCTTCATTCAACCAAGTATCATCATAGGAATCACATCCATAACATCCAAGATGAGCAAGTATAAATTTATTATTTTTAAAACGATTGAGAATATTCCGCCAGATTTTAGGGTGTGAATCTTGAACACAACGGAGTGTATGAATTTCCCATGGACCAGGATCTTTTCCAGGGTGAATAAGAACAGGAATGTTTTCTTTTTTAGCAAAAGAGAAGATTCTTTTAATATTCGCATTTACTTGTCTCTGATGTCTATTTTTTATTATCTCTAAGGTGGAACCTGGTTTAAAAAACTGTAAAGTTGGTAAAAGTTTTATTCCCTTTAATTCCAATGATTTAATCTCGTCAAGCCGATTTTTTACGGTCTCCTCATTCTTTCTTGGATTAACTGAACCAAATCCAATAAAAAATTCAGGGAAATCCGCCACCAATTTTGCTATTAATGAATTAGGAGTAGTACCAATGTCTAACATTTGATACATAACATTAATAAGCTTTTCAGGGTCAATAAAAAGAGAATATGCCCATAAATCTTGTATTATTTGATTTTTAAGTTCAATATCGTCATTTAAAACATTCTTATCAAGATCAAGAGCTAATAAGACTGCTTTTTTGACACCCGCCTCCTTCATTTCTTTAATGATAGATTCTCCTGTAGCTAACGACCTTATTGGATGTACATGAGCATCTACTATAGTACCATTCCGATTCATTTGAAAAGAAGGTAAAAGCGAAATAGTTTTATTCATTATCTTTTGACTTTTGTGTATCTTTTAAAAGGGTAAAATAATGCCTTCTCAACCAACAAGCTCAAATCAAGATGAGAGAAAATCAGTAAAGTTGCGTCGTCTTTTTTTACGAGAAGATACAACTAAAACTATAAGTACCGAATTACAAAAAGAAAAGTATAAGTTTATAGTCATGAAAATGACTTTTGATCAAGGTTTAGAAGCAATCGAAAATATTAAAAAAATTATTAGAGATGATGAGTATCATTCCATAATAGAAATTAGAAATCTAAAATTAGACACTGACTCTGAGGAATTTATACGTCTTTATAATCGTTCATTTATTACTGCACCTGATCCCTATAGATCTTTAACTTATGAAGATGTTACTCTTTTTAATGAAGAATCAACATTTGTAGCAAAATTGTATGGAAGACTCGTAGGATTCATCTTTCTTACAATTGAACCATTAATAAAATTTGATAAAGAAATAGGACATCAAGGAGTCATAGCAGGAATTGGAGTAGATCCCCGATATAGAAGACGAAAGATAGCATTTTCATTAGCAGTCCGTGCTGCAGAGTATTTTATACAAAATTCTGTTGATGAGCTAATCTGTGAGGTTTTTGAAGAAAATGAAGTATCGATAAATTTTATTCGTAGCTTTGGTTTTCAGCCAACAGGTGAATTTTATCTCTAATTGACACTTAAAAGCATAAAGAATTTACAAAATCGGTTAAAATATTAAAAATTTATGAAGAATTATTTTGGAGATTTACTAGTAATGTCAACTAATTTATCCTTTATTATTTTGGTTGTTGATGATGAAAAAGATACACTAGATTTACTAACGTTATTATTAACAGGTGAAAATTATCAGGTCTTGACAGCAAGCGATGTAAAGGAAGCAACTTCTATTCTTATAAATCGATATAATAATCAGGAATTACTACCAGATTTAATTCTCCTAGATATTAAAATGCCTGGAATAAATGGATATGATTTTTGTGAATTTATCAAAGAAAGAGTAAGCTTTTCAAAAATTCCAGTTGTGTTTATTTCAGCACTTACTTTTAAAAAAGATATTGAGCGGGGTTTAAAATGTGGAGCTCTTGACTTCGTAAAAAAGCCTTGGTCAAGTAATGAAGAACTAATCAATCGAATAAAAAGAATTCTTTCATTTCAACCAGTATCCTCACATATTTGATTAAGAATATTCGTCATTAAAATTTTCCTATTTTCATTCGTAATAGTATATATTATGATATTCGGAAATTGGAGAATTTGGTCAATAAAGGGATTAAAAAACTGACCCATAGTACACAAGACACGTGAGTTCTGAAAACACCACAAAACATTTGATCTGAATTTTGATGACATTATTTCCATTTTCCCGATTTCGTCGATAACTACCAGATCCGCCTTCATACTTAACTTTGAAGAAAATTTATCTAGTTCGTCCAAATTAAGATAATATCGACCAAATTTAGTTTTTTTAATGCCAGTAAAAAACTCATCTGTCCGAGCAAGTGTACCTCTTTTCCCATCAATGCTTATTAGGTCAAATCCAATTCGCTTCCCTTTTTTCCTCACTTCTTTACTATAAAAACCAATTATTCTCCATTGGGGATGATTAGTCCTAAGAAATTCCAATAATTCTATAATTAGAGTAGTCTTTCCAGTACCTGGTTTTCCAGTTAAAATCAAGTGGTTAAAGCTTTGTATTATTTACCACCTGCTCCAAACAAATTATTTTCTTCTTCAGAGATTCTGAAGTAATATCAATTGATTTCCAATTCACCAAGTATGTTTCTAGAGTCTTAATAAAGTCTCTAACAAAATTTAAATGCCCAGTTTCTTTCTTAGATAATTGATGAAGAGCATCAGATAATAGATGACAATTATTTTCATTGAAAAAAATCATAGACTGGTTGAAATTTTCTTCTAAAGCTTTTTGACTGTCTTTTAAGGGACCAGGGCCCATATAATCAGTATCAGTGTAAATTAGTCTTCCATCTCCCTTTATTAACCAGTGATTTTCATTGAAGTCTAATAGAATACAAGCTGAAGAAGCTAGATAAATTATTTCTAGTAATTCTTTTATTTCTGACATGTTCTCAAATTGACAAACAGGAGAAAAAACAAAACGCTGTAAAATTAATAAAAAGTCACGTGTATCAAGAAAATAAGTAGCAGGATAATGATCTCGAAGTGCAGCAATTAAAGTTTTTACACGATCTCTTCGATAAACAGCTTGATTAAACACAGGCTCATTTCCAATTTCAGGTTTAGGAAATGCTCGAAGAGTAAAGTATTCATGGTTTGGGGAAGGTGAAAAAACTGGAATAGAACGATCTATTCCATATCCAGGACGTTTTACCTCATAAAATTCAAAAAAACGATCATCATCTAAACCGAAAAATTCTTTAAGTAGATGTCTTACTTCTAATTCATTAAATTTTTTAAAAAGGGGTACATTTTCGTCCTCAAGCTTCCTGACTTCGAAATGAAAATCAAGCATGGGAGGACACAATTCAATCACATCAAATCTCTTGAAGAGTACTGCTAATCATAAATCATAAGAATCTTACTTTAATGAAATCTACTGATGATAATCAACAATATTTTAGTTTAATCTAAATATAAAGAGTTTATTTATTTGGTGGTTTCATTCGGGTGCTTTCGGGTAATTTCATATGTCGAAAAGATCTAATTGACTCTTATGAAGCTGATTCAATTTTTATCGAAATCCGAAACTATTTAGCAGGAAATTTAGCTGGAACAACTAAAGATGACCTTTTAGTAGAGCAGATGCTATTTTTACTCATATGTAAACTCAAGGATGAACAGGAAACGAAATTTGAAGAACCAGTTTTTTTCCAAACAAAATATCCCAATCAGCTTACTCTTAAACAAAGAATTAATATTCTCTTCAAAGAAATCCATAAAAAATATCCGACAATTATGGAACCCAGAGATGAAATAAAATTTGATGATAAATCACTGGAATTTGTAGTCTCAAAATTAGAAAACATTTCTATCGTTTCTAAAAAGGAAACTATTTTTAGAGTTCTTTTTGAACGATTTATGGGATCTAATTTAAGAGGTGATAAAGGCCAATTTTTTACACCAGCCCCTATAATTAAATTACTATTGGGGTTAATCAATTCGAATAATAATATCAAAATATTAGATCCTGCGTGTGGTACAGGAGATATTCTCATCAATGCGTTTTTAAATGGATATAATTCAATTTGGGGGATAGAGAAAGATAATTTTCTTGCAAAAATAACTCAACTATATTTAATTCTCCTTGGATCTAATAATAAGAGAATTATTGAAGGTAATGCCCTTTCAACTTATCAGTCATGGTCTGATCAACTAAAAATAAACATTAACTTTAATTTCTTTGATTTGATTTTAGTAAATCCCCCTTTTGGAGCAAAAATTCCTGTTAATGATAAAGAAATTCTTCAGCAGTTTCAGCTAGGATTTAAATGGCAAAAAGACCCTAATACTGGTGATTGGCAAAAAGTAGCATTGAGAGAATCCCAAGCTCCTCAAATTTTATTTATTGAACGTTGTTTAGAATTCTTGAAATCTGGAGGGAAAATGATAATTATATTACCTGAAGGTGTATTATCAAATCCATCTGATAGGTACATTATTCAATTTATTTTAAAATGCTCAACAATTTTAGCTATTATTAGTTGTCCTCAGGCTACATTTTTACCTTATACTTTTGTAAAAACAAATATCTTAATTCTTGAAAAATCTCCACCACCTGTTAATTACTCTTTCTTTATGGGAATAATAGAATCAATTAAACTATATGATAAGGATAATAATTCCGATATCTCGAAAGTAATTAATAATTACAAGATTTATTTAAAAAATAGTGGATCTTTACCTGATTCGTCTAAATTTGGATTTGTATTAAACATTAATGAACTGAAAAACCTAATATTAATTCCTGAATATTATAATCCAGATATTAAAAATCAATTGAAAGAAATTAATAAAGATAAATTTGAATTAATCCGTTTTGGTGATCTGGTTAAAGCTAAAATTATTAAAGTCAATCGTGGACATGAAATAGGAGTAAAGAGTTATGGAACAGGTGAAATCCCTTTTATACGAACCTCTGATATTTTTAACTGGGAAATAAATCTCAATCCAATCAAAAAGGTCTCTGAAGAAATCTGGAACAAATATAAGGATAAACAAGATATCCAAGCTGGAGATATTCTATTTGTCAATGATGGAACCTTTTTAATTGGGAGATGTGCATTAGTTACCCCATATGAAACCAAGATTCTAATCCAATCCCATATACGAAAATTTCGAGTCAATTTTAATTCTGAGTTCTTTAATGAATACTTACTATTTTGGGCTTTAAACACTGAGATTTGTCAGAATCAGATAAAATCTAAAATTTTTATCCAAGCTACAATTTCAACTTTAGGAAATCGAATTAATGAGCTTTTACTTCCTATTCCAAAGGATTCTAACTTAAAAAAGAACTTAATTAAGCAAACTAAAAAAATTCTCCTCAAAAAAGCTCAATTAAAGTCAAATTTTGCTAAATTACTAAGAATTTGATTAAAAGGGTCATTAAAGAGGGAGATATTTGTAGATCTAAACTTTTTTGACTATATATCTTTTATTATAATAAAAAAGTGAGAAGTATATAAATAATTTATAAAATACAAAACTTTTTAAGCACCTAAATATTAAGTTATGTATAATATAAATATTGATTATAAAAAAGGAATGGAATAAAAAAGTGCTAAGAAGAAATGAAATTAAATGGGAAGATGAAATTTGTCACGATGATTTCTATCAAAATCACGAAAATGAAGTAATTAGTTTCACAGGATCAATCCTGGCAGCAAAAATACTAAAAAATAACGAAAATTTTCCTTCACGTATTGCATTATTACACAATCAGATAACTCATCAAGAAACGCATTTTGACAGACGTTTTAAAGAAAACTCCCGAGTTTCATCCTTACTCTGCCGATTTTTCCCAAAACTTTGGTTGAATGAGATTACAATTTGTTACCGAGATTCTGATATCAATTTGGGCGTAAGAAGTTTCCAAAATCGGATTAATTCCTATTTAGGATTTATTGAGGTATATTTGAATTTTTTAGGTTTAACAATTCTTGAGTCTGTAATTAATGAGATTAACCATGATTTTGGCCTTCATGTTGATAAGCCAAAGATAATCAAGTGGAAACTCAAGATCCTTTCTTCTATTCCTGAACTCCGTAAAAAATATCAGATTATGCAACAAAACATACAAGAATCCTCATTTATAGTTATATGTGTTAAAACAATGAATGAGGAGTTAAATTTAACTCATTATTCACAACTAGAAAAATTTCACATTAAACAACGTGTTTTATTACTAGCACGAGATTTTATATCACGGAGAAAGACAAGATTTCTGAAAAAACCAGAAATTTGGAGCAAAGCTATTTGTTTGAAGGCTGTCCGTGACACTTTTCCCGATCTGCCCAGTAATTTGTTTCCTCATTTATCCAAAAAACGATTAAAAATGGTTGAAAATAAACGTTGGCAATTAGACCGACTGTTTTCTAATTAAATAATTTTTTTAGCGAGTTGTTTTACATACAGGTATATTGCCAGACCAACAATAATTGATGCTCCAAATAAAACTAACCAAGAAGAAAGGGCAGGAAAAGCAGGATTGGATATAATTAGAGAATAAGAAGTCGAAAATCCGAGTATTATTCCGTAAAAAAAACCTTGAGAAGACAGAAAAATTATGATCCATAATAAAATTCTTTGAATAATGAGATTTCGACCACCCACAGCCCTAATAATAGAAAGATCTTGATTTAAAACATTACAAAGTATAACAAGAAAAGTAGAAAGGGAAAGAAAAGCTGAAACAAATACGGGGGTAAATGCAAGATTAGAATAAAACCAGTAATTCCTCGTATCTTCATGATAAAGCTGTTTAAAAGGTTCTAAAGAAAACCAATGCAAATTATAGTTTTCAATTAAGGTGTAAACCCTTCTTGTTGGATTTTTAACAAATAATACATTTGTAAAATTTACAGATAATTCAGGATATAATTCCAGCATACTGGATCTCCATAAAAAAATTGAATGACCTTTAGCAAAAGGATCAATGACTGTCTTCTCTATTTCAAAGCGTTTAACGGAAAGATCAATACCATTTATTTGTTTTGGAATTAATGAGGTAATAGTATTTTTCCTTACGAGATATTTCCACCCATCCCCGATGATTATAGGTTGATACTCTGGAGGAGAATCATATGGAAGTTTCCAAGAATAATATTGGAAGATTGTTGATATTTCATCGATAACCCAAAAATAACTTGGAAAAGTTGTATTTTCTGCTCCAGTCCAAATATCCTCATAATTTATACCTGGAATAAAATATATGTAACCCAATGAAAACCATCTTTTCTCATAGGAACTATTTTCCTCTTGAATCTCTTTAATAAATTGTTCTGAAATCGATTCGCTACTTATTTTCATTGAAAAATTGAAATTTATTCTATTAAAAGGGTTGTAGAGATCTTTAAGAAGGATTGATAAATCCAAAGAAGGAGTTATGATAATTACGTCAGATGAAAACCCATGATTAATGTATTCATTGGAGGTTTCCTGAATAATAGATCCACCAAGCAAGCCAAAAGAACTAATTAAGGATAAAGTCAGTATTCCAAAAATTACGACACGAGATATCAACCTGAACCTTTTTTGAAATAAGTACCCAAGTAAAAAAGCAGGCTTTTTCTTAGTTGATATTCCTAGTATTCTTCTTTGATCAGAATTTGACTCAATCGCATATTGACTAAGAGCCAGTTCTTGGAATTTTCTTTTAATTAAAATATTAATTAGAAAACCAGAGATAAGATAGGTTCCAGCAATAGAAAGAAAAAAGAACCAAGCAACAAATATAAAATAATCAATAATTTTTCCTATAGTAAGGTTTATATTAAATCCAAGTAAAATTTGAAAAATAAGTCCTCCAATCAATCCCTCTATCGCTCCTAATAGAACTGAAAAGCAATTAATTAACAAAACGTTTGTAAGAGGGATTCGTTGTATTTTTTTAAACGTTCCACCAAGGGCAGAAAGCACACTGAAATCATCCATCTGGGAAACTGTTAATAAAGATGCTAAGACACTAGCAATTGATATTGAAGAAAGAAGGGCAAAGAACTGTGTAAATTCTAAATATCTAGTCATTAGATTTAAAATACTAATATTAAATTTGATTTGAAATGAAGATACTTCAGAGTATAAACCTTTTGATAATAAAAAGAATATACCTCCAGTCGCCATTGACAGAGAATGAGTAAATATAAAAATTCGTGACCTTTGTGGATTACGTGATATGTTTTTCCAAGCAAGCGTTAAATTACCCAATTCTATCCCCTATATTTGCTGTAAACATCCATGGATTGGGATGTGAGTTTGATCAGCTAGAGGTTCAATTTCGGGTTCATGACTAATAACAACAATAGTTTTTTTTCCTTTTAATTCTGTGAGTTTATCGATAATTACTTGTCTTGTTTTTTGATCTTGATTCGAAGTTGCTTCATCAACAAGTAGTAAAGGAGGATCAAGAATTAAAGCACGAACGAAAGCAGCTCTTTGAAATTCTCCTCCACTTACTTGACGAGGAAGAGAATTTTTTCTATGGATCAAGGAAAATTCTTTCATTAAATTATTTGCACGCTGTTCGTAGTCATATTCATCTCGTTCTGTTAAAACTACTGGCAAAAGTATGTTTTCTTTAATTGTTAAACTACTAATTAGATGACCCATTTGAAATACTATTCCAATAGTCATAGAGCGAAAAATTGCCAATGATTCTGTATTCATAGCATGAAGATCGTGATCAAAAACTCTAATACTTCCTGAATTAACTAAGGTTAATCCTGCTATCAATGCAATAAGAGTAGATTTTCCACAACCACTTGGACCTTTTATTAATGAAAAACTGTTTTCTCTGCATTGATAAAACAGGTCTGTGAAGATATTGATTCTCTCTGTTCCAAGGAAAAAAGATTTTTCAACATCTTTCATTTCAATTACATAATGAACCATAAAACTATACAAATTGAATTATGATTTAATCTTTCTGGTACAGTAATTAGTTTGTTGAGTTTACATCCTTGTTTATTCAATGAAATCTTGGTATGTATTTATTAATGATATCCCACTAGAGAAAATGAAAAGCTTTTTTGAAAAAGATTATTTTAAAAAATTGTATAACACTCACTAAAAGATAAAAATCTGATATTTTCTAATCGGTTGTAGAATATTTTATCAATAGGTCAGATATTTTAGAATTAGAAATTAAAACTGACTAAACTGTTGCAAAAGAAGATGAATAATATGGACCACTGTAGTTCACTAATCTAAATGTTAAAATCTAAGAGGTTCAAATGAATGTTAGATGTTTCAAGTATTCGCGAAGACTTTCCCGCTCTTCATGAATTAAAAGATGGGAAACCAATTATTTACGCCGATTCAGCTTGTATGTCTTTAAAACCTAAGCAAGTAATTAATGCTTTAGTTGATTATTACTCACATTATACTGCCTGTGCTGGTAGAAGTCCCCATGCTTTTTCACGAGAGACAACAAGGTTGTATAATGAATCACGGAAAAAAATAGCTACTTTTATCAACGCTAAGGATGCATCAGAAGTTGTTTGGGTAAAGAATACCACTGAAGCTTTAAATTTAGGTGGTAATATATTAAACCTAAACTCAAAGGAGAAACCAACTATAATAACGACCTCAGAATCACATAATTCAAACTTGGTTAAGTGGGTACGTCTTGAAAGTCTCGGTAAAATTAATCTAATTATTATTCCAACCCACATTGATTGTGTCTTTGACATAGAGAAATTTACTTCAGTTGTAGAAAAATGCTCTCCTAGAAACTTCTTAGCGAGCCTAAATCATATAAGTAATGTGACCGCAGCTAAAATTCCTGTGAAAGAGCTAGGTAAAATTGTACATGAAAATGAGGGGATTCTCCAACTAGATGCGGCCCAATCATTCCCCCATACACCAATAGATGTTCAGAAAATGGAAATCGATTTACTTGGAGCATCCATGCACAAAGCGCTCGGACCAACTGGAGTGGGGATATTATATGGGAAGTATGACTTACTTGAAAAATTAGAACCTCTTATTCTAGGTGGAGAAACCGTCTCTGATGTAAAAGCATTAAATTCAGGAAAAGTTAACATTGAATTGCTTAATCCACCCTCAAAATTTGAAGCTGGTCTTCAAGATTATGCGGGGGCCATTGGTTCAGGAGCAGCAATTGATTATTTGAACTCGGTAGGAATGGAAAATATTGCAGAATATGAAGTTCACCTAGCAAATAAAATGCTTACAGGATTAGAAGAAACTTTAGGGAAAAAAATCCAAGTATTAGGCCCAAAAGATCCGAAACACCGAGCTGCATTGGCTGCTATAGATCTTAAAGGAATAAATCCCCATGAAGTAGCAATTCTCATGGATGAAATGAATAATATTTTTCTTAGATCTGGGTACCACTGTGCTCATTACTGGCATCATACAATCAATCTTAATGAGGGAACACTAAGACCAAGTTGGTATCTCTATAATACAGTAGAGGAAATAGAAATCTTCATTGCGACACTCGAAGAAATTATTAGTATGCTGACTTAATGAGGAATATCTTGTGGCATTTAAAGATGAAGAAAAGGTCATGCAATTAATAATTTTATTATTAGAAGATATGCATGAAGCTACAACCAAACAACTTATCGATGAAGCAACATTACTTGGATTAGCCGAATGTCCCGACAAAATGCCCTCAGCTCTTGCAGAGCTTGCTGCAAAAGGACAAATTAAAAAGACAATCTCCCGGGAGAAGAAAGCGATTGTCTGGTCACTACCAAGTTAAAAAAAGAAGAGATTAGGCAATAATATGCAATGCAAGTTCATGAAATGCCTTTTCTACATTTTCACCAGTCATTGCAGAGGTCAAGAAATGATCTACAATCTCTGATTGCGATAAAAAATTAGATATATTGTCATCTGTAATTGAACGTAATTCCATTAAATCAGACTTATTTCCTATTAAAATCAAAGGAATTTCTCCAGTTACTTCTTTAATATCTGAAATCCAGTTATTTAAGCTATCTAAGCTACTTGGCATTGTTAAATCAAAAACAAGTAAAGCTCCTCGAGCTTGGGAATAAAACTTTTTTCGAAAACTTCTGAATAATGATTGTCCTGCTATATCCCAAATTTGTAGATTAATATGTTGTCCTCCCACCTTAAAACGTTTGGAAAAAATATCAACCCCAATTGTTGCCTTATAATCAGCCGCAAACTTTCCTGTAATAAATCTATTAATAAGAGTTGTTTTGCCTACTGCACCATCCCCTGCCAATATGATTTTATATTTTCGAATGCTATCCATTTCTTCATCATTGGCCATGAGTACAACTCCTATGATATGTTTCTTTCACCTCCCTTTTATTTATTTGTTTATATTATATGGAGAATAAAAAGCAAAAACCATAGATAGGCCCCCCATAATTAGATAACTTTCTTAAATTCCTTTATGTAATCGTTGTCCAAGGTACTCGGGTAAACTAGCCTCAATAATTTTTCTTTCAACCAGATCAATATCATAATCTACCCGAATTATTTCTGCATTCATTTTTTCTACATCAATTACCCCATAACTAGCACGAGGGTCTCTATCACGAGATTGACCGATACTTCCAGAATTCATCATTATCATTCTTTTCCCTGAATCCTTTGAAATCTGAATGTCAATAAATGGAATATGAGTATGTCCTAAGAGTAAAATATCCAATTCAAAGAGATCCATAAAGGGAAAGAGATCCTTCTGCTGAGACGTCCCAAGAAGAATATATTCATCCAATGGATAGGTTGGGGATCCATGAACGATTGCTATTCTTGCAGGGAACGATCCATGAATGCATGTCCGAGAATTTGGTAGCTGATATAGAAATGATTTTTCCTCTTGTGAAAGAACTACAACTTGCCAGTTTATCGCTTTTTGAGCGTAGGGATTAAATTTAGCAATATCTCGCCCACCACCACCGACTGCATGATCATGATTACCACGAGTAATAACAGTTACATGTTTCTCTTTTAATATTCGATCAATAACGGCGGAAGGATCAGGGCCATATCCAACAAGATCTCCTGGACAATAAATCTCGATTATTTCAGGATATTCTTGTTTAATATGCTCTAGAACTGTATCCAAAGCAGTTAAATTAGCATGAATGTCAGATATCACTGCTAGAGTGTAGGGCATTGTAATCTCTCTGTAATTAATGTTGAACTTGACACCTTTATAGCTATTTAAAATTATCATAACTAGACATTAATATCATTCTTAGATCAGGTTATTAAAAATCATTTTATTGAAAGGGGAATAAATTGCCTTTTACACCATTTCATTTTGGTTTTAGTTTCTTATTTATTGCTATTTTTCCTTATTTAGATATTATTGCTCTTTTTGTAGGAAGTATTATTCCAGACGTGGAAGGAATTTCTGCGATATTCCTTTTTCCAAACTCAAATCTACCTCTTCATGGACCACTTCATTCATTTACTGGTTCTTTCATCCTAGGAGTTTTAATAGGAATAAGCTCTTGGGGTTTGAATAAAATTCTTGCAAAAAAGAATGTTGGTTCATCTTTCGATTTCATCTTTCGAGAATATTCTTTCTTTCAATCACTGATAAGTAGTTTCATTGGTACTTTTTCACATGTATTTCTAGATGCTATTCTCTATCCTGAAATGGATCTACTCTATCCTCTGAATGTAGGTAATTCTTTCTATGCATTATTTCCTTTCTCTTTTCCCTATTTATTTTGTATAGCTACTTTTTTCCTAGGATTTATTATAATAAGTATCAAACTTCTAAGAAAAGCCCCGAAGTAACATATTAACCTTCCAGTTCAAATATTAATCTTGCTAAATCACGAATGGTGCTTACTTGGAATACATTAGCCCCAACATTCTGATAATAATTGACAATGGAATCACCTGTGTTCCATAAAGCTTTGGATTCAGGATTTAAAATTAACACTTTTTTAACTTTTAAGACTAATTTTTCAAGTAGTTCAGCACTAATTGGACCAGAAGAACGCCAAGTGCCCTCATTATCTCGACAGTCTCCTAATAATAAAATAGAAGCTTTTCTGGAAATAGAATTAACATTAACTAGTTTAAATAAATCCTCAAAGGAAGATTGATAATCAGAATGAATTCTTCTAGGCCGAATAGTTTTTTTCCAACAATTTTGTCGTGCAAAAAGTGCTCGGTCAATCGTCTTTAGTTCCAATGCTTTAGTGACATCTACTGTAGTATTATCGAATTCAAATATGCGGATTTTTCTAAAGACATTTCTAGCCGCATAACAAATTACAAAAAACCAGGAGGCTGCCCAGCTTGTTGATCCGCTTACATCATTCAAGATAATTATTTCAGGATCTTGTTTCTTTTTTTTACGAAACATGAGATTAATTGGAGTCCCACCATGAACCAGATTCCTCCGAAATGTTCTCCGAAAATCTACCTTCCCTTTAAGTGCTTGTTTCCTTTTACGACGTTCTCGACTAGCGAGGATGTGGCCAATTTCAATTAATTGTTGCTTAACATTGCTAACTGATGTAGAAATATAGTTTAGATCATAATCTAAAAATTGATTCGTTTGAGATATATTATCTGCCATAGGTTCAGTGAAGACAGGTTGTTGTAGTTCTTGAGCTGATAACATTTCTAATTCAAAAGAATACAGATTATTTGCTAAATTCAATGTTGGTAAAGGAATCGAATCCCGTTGCTCAGAAGTTAAGCCATGAATAGGTACAGGTATTCCAAAAGATAATCGAAATAACCGTTGAAGATTGAGAATGAGCGATTTTGTAAATCCTGACCCTCCAGATCCTCCTGATCCGATTGTCCCCTCTCCCATTATATTTATTTGGGTTGCAATACCATGAGCATCCTCAATACGTCCTTCCAATAGAGCCTGTCCAAGAAGAAGATATGAATCATTCATATTTCGTAATCGATTAAGAAATCTCATCTCTCCTTTTTTATATCGTTCAATGTTATGAGAAGTATCTTCAATTGGTACCACATTGCCGAAAAATAATTGAAAAACATGATTGAAAATCTTAATATCTTGATGTCTCTTCACCAAGGTAGCTCGTAATCCAAGGCATAAATTATTTTTGTTTCTTACCCCAATTAGTTGATAGGCATTTTGAGCCATAATGGTTTCGGCAGGAGAAATAGCTAATCCATAATATCTCAATCTAGCAACAAAATTGAGAATTATAGACATTTTAATTAGTTCCCAATCTAAGGATTTCTGAAAGTTGAGGATCTAGTCTTTCAATATCCTCTTGATGTTTGAGTAAAACTGAAAGAGTCTGTTTTAAAATCTCTCTATCTAGATTATTATAGCCTAAATAAATTAATGTTTTCGCCCAATCAATTGTTTCAGCTATACTGGGGAGTTTTTTAAGATCATGTTTTCGAATTTGACTCACAATGCCAGAAATACCATGAATAAGAGGATTATCTAGTTCCAAACCTGTATGAGTAACGAGTATCTGTTTTTCTCTCTCACGGGTTGGAAAATCAATATATAAATATAGACATCGCCTTCTTAGAGGTTCTGAGAGATCACGAGAATTATTACTCGTTAAAATGACTAATTGTTGATCATTTTGAGCTTTAAATGTTCCAAGTTCTGGAATAGTAATTTGACGCTCACCAAGTGCTTCTAAGAGTAAAGCTTCAAATTCTTCATCACTTTTGTCGATTTCATCGATTAATAGAACATTTGGCTCATTATTGATAAAGGATTCAAATAGTGGACGCTCAATAAAATACTTACGTGTGAAAATATTATCCAATACTAAGTCAGAATCATTATTAGAGTGTTTAGCCAGCTCAATCGCTAAAAGTTGTTTTTTATAATCAAATTCACCTATTACATTTTCAACAGAAATACCCTCATAACACTGAATGCGAAACAATTTCCATTGAAGAGCTGCAGCGATAGATATCGCCACGCTAGTTTTGCCTGTCCCTGCAGGACCCTCAACAAGAATCGGTCGATTTAATTTTAAGGCTAGTGAAAGAATAGTATCGATTTCCTTTGAGGAAACATAGTTTTGTGCCAATAAATCAACTGTCATTATCAGATAACTTCCATACTTGTCTATCTTGGATTTCCATAAATTATTTTTTCCCCATAGTTAGAGTTTCCGAGATATATCATGTTAAAAAATGAACTGTCTTTCATTCATCTATGTCATTAGAATCCTTTAAAAAATCAGATTTTCAAGAATTCCAACCCTCACGCTTGACAACCATTGGAGTTATTCTTGCACTGCTCTGGCTATTAATAACTTTCCTTCAAGAAAAACCTGAACTCTTCATTCTTCTTGGAAGCCTTAACTTTTTAATAATGGTCTTTTTACGAATCCGAGCACAAAGAAAATCACAAATAGGACTGGAGGGGGGAACACAGGGGTATTTAATGGTATGGTTAATTACATCTTGGATTTATAATCAAAAATCAGCCCTTGTAATCTCGGAGGTTCAAGTTCAAGATATAATGATACTATTACTGGCACTAACTTTTCTTGTATGGTTCATAATCTCTCCTCAGGAATCTTCTCAGGAATTAATCTTTAATTTACCTCCTTATCTTAGTAAAATTATATTAAATCTATGGAAACTAGCTGTATTAGTTTTTTTTTTCTTTAATCTAAGGGAATTACGAAGTTTTAAAGAAATTGGTATTTTATTCTTTTTAGGTGTTGGATTTTTCGATTTATTCCTCTTTTATTTGCGTCAGGTTAAAATAAATTATGTAGATATTATTCTTAATCCTATAAAGTTATTAAATTCTCTATTTTTTTCTAGTTTCTTGATTTCCTCAAAATGGATTCTCCTAACCTTTATTTTCATACTTTTAGATCAAATGGAACTAGATTTATTAACAGGTTCCTTAATTGTCGGTAGTCTATTTGTTAGTATCATCTCTATTATAACCTCAACAGGGAAGTTAACTCTATCAAGTGGATTGGTTGAATCACGAATTAAAGAGGGAAAAGCCCTAATTCCAGAGGTCATTGAAGAAGCTCGAGAGATCACAACTCCAGAGCAGTTAAGAAATTTTAATGAATTTTACTTAGTTACCCATAATTTAAAGCTTGTACAAGAACAAGAACTATCTAATTTTCACAAAAATGATTTAATTTTAAGATTTCCCTTCTCTAGGAACTTACAAAATAAAGTTGGAGTCTATATCTTTCATTTAAATCGGCATGAATTATTAAAACAAATTGTAAAAGAACAGCGGGAAAAAGGGAGAGGCAGTAGACTTTTCTTTAAAATAAACCAAGGGAGTCTAGAGGAAGATATGAAAACTTCAATTAAGAATCTCAATATCAAAGGGAGTTCGGTTAAACGATTATCATTAGATAAATGGACTCATTTTAAAGAGAATTTGAAGCCTATAACTCGAGAAGAATTCGCTGTATTAGTTGGGTTTAAAAAAAGAGAAGAACTTGAAGAAAGATTAGGAAAATTGATTTCAGGAACAATCATGGTTCAAGAACAAGTTAGAAGTAGAATTCGTGGAGTTCCAGCCCCCTCTTTTAAAGGAGAAGACAGTTATGAAGGAATCATGGCCAAAAATCAATTAATCATTCCAGCCCTAATAACTGAAAATTGGAATCTAAAAGAGAATCAAGAAGTTGAAATCATAAAGGGAAAACAGGAATACTTATTTTATGTGAAACTAAAGAAACCTTTCAATGATCATGAAAGGTGAAGTTATTTTGATTTCTGAGCAATGGTAGCATAAGTCATACTATCAATATATTGCTGATGTGTCACTGTAAATGATTCTTTTTCAAATAAAACTCGTAACTCACTGGGAGTAAAGAATTTTGACCCCATACGAAAAAACATTTCCATTGATCTGACGAAATGACCAAAACGTGATTTTGGATCAAATTCAAATACAATAAAAATTCCATCATCTGACGATAAGACCCGATAGACTTCAGCAAGGCCTTCACGATGATTATTCCAATGATGAAAGGAATCCACAGCAAATATTCGTTCGAAAAAATTATTGGGATAAGGAAGCTGTTCCGCATATCCTATTGAAAAATTTGCACATGGGATTTTCTTCCTCGCTCTATTCAGCATAAGCTGTGATGGATCAAGCAAATAAAGTTGATCACATAACGAAGAAATTTTTTGAACAGTTCGGCCTGTACCAGTGCCAATTTCTAAAACCTTTTCGTTGCCTTGAAGATTTAAAAAGGTTAGGAGATCAGAAGGAGTAGAACCCTTAATAAGAAGATCATAAATAGGCGAAATAAAATCAAAAAACCGATGTGGAATGACTAACACCAATTGGAATTAAATAATGAGGAATTTTAAAACTTTTGAATTATTTATAGGAAATAAAACTGAAAGATAATAATAAAAAAAGAAAAGAGAAGGAAGAAGAACTATTTCCTCTTTTTAAATAGGAGAGGGGAAAAAAATAAAGAAATTTTTGAAGACCTAAAAGAATTCTAGATTGATTTGAAAAGTGAGCGTTTAAAAATATGAAATAGTAGCATTACTTAATAGGTAAGAGAGATGCTAAAAATAACTTATGTTTCCACTGGCACTACGAGTTCCCAAACTCCTGTTATGGCAACACTTAGTTATGAACTTGTTAAGAAGTATTTAAAAGATCATCCAGGTCTAGAACCCGATTTTCCTATTGCAAGTGTTTTTGATTTTTCAATGATGTATTCCACTATTCAATTTTTTGCTACTGATAAAATTTTAATGCGTCTGGGAGAACTAACAGCATTGTCTGAATTAAAAACGACTGAAAACCCAGATTGGTCTAAGTGCTGTTTCCCCTCAAAGTTTGTACATAAAAAAACTACCGAACCATTATTTTTTATGATCCCTGTATTTGAACGAGCGGTTTCCGTTACCTTATCAAGATCAGAAACTTTGGAATTAGCTCAAAACATCTGGAAAATTACTATGACAATTGAAAAGGCAGGAACCAAATTTATTTTCTATGATCTCCCTCTGATTGAGCCAAAGATTAAGAAATACTTTGAACTGGCTGCGTTACTCAATTCAAACTTAATTGTTGGAATAATCGATGTGAATAAAGCAAAAATAGACCAAATACAGGACGAAATTCATGCCTTGGAGAATTTTCTTATTGATTACAATGCATATGCCAAACCAGCGATATCAATCAGTGGATTAGTTTTTAATAAAATAACGGATAAGGTATTAAGTGAAAGATGGATCAATCAAGTTATGCAGAACTTTTCATATCCAGTTTTAGGGATGATTAGAGATGATTCTGAATTTAACAAGATTGCCACTCAATATGATATTCCAACTCTCGATAACTATCCAAGTGTAAAAAGTGCTAAAGATTTCCAAGCTACAACAGAAATGATCTCACAATTAGCTAATAATACAGAAATCTTTCGTGAAGTGAGTTCAGAACAACAGAAGTATTTGGAAGAGAAAATTTTTTCAGGTTAGCTAAATTTTCGACGGATTTTTCCTCTAAAGGCGAAAATGTCTATATCATCATTCACTACAACGTCAGATTGGATAATGACTTTAGGACCAATTAAAGAGGAAATTTTATCTTGGAACTTTATGACCTGCTCATCCTTCGTGATGATATCTAAGAATTTTTCTTGGTCAAGATTTAGTTCACGTATTAAATGTTCGACAGAAGGAGCAGCTTGTAATTTTTCAGCGATCTCTGATGGGGAAAGACCAGTAACAAAACTTAATCGGTTAATAATTTGATCAATAGCAACTCCTGAGGTAAGTCGAATTAGATCCTCGGGAGTAAGTCGTTTACCAGTTAGAGAGAAAATATTTTCACCAAATTGGTCAAGATTCACCGTACTATCTATAACAGCGGATAATTCTGTTGGAGAAACATCGATACCTTGCTCTTGTAAGGCTAATTCTAACGCAGATTGATCAGGGAATAATCTAGAACGAAACATCTTGGCAAAACTTCGAATCCGAATTGCTTGTGCTGAAACATAGACCGCAAGAAAAGACATAATTAATCCTAATGAGATGAAAAAACCTGCCCATTTCAGAGTATCAAATACCTGTTTATTGTACGTATATTTAGTGACCATAGTCATCATTTGAGATACAATAGTTGTTTGAATCGTCTGATTTTCTGTAACAACAATGGTTTGATTTTCAATTATTGTAATGGTTTGATTTTCAAGGTATGTTTCAATAGTAACATTTTCAGTGATTACCCGATAATCTAGAGCAACATCTTGGGCAATAGCATCATAATAACCTTCGGTACAATTAACTTTGAAAAAAAGTGTTCCTTGGAGAAGAGTTGGTTCAAGAAATGTAAGGTTAAATTGAAAAACTAGGAATTGGCCAATTGTTAAATTCGATGCTACGGGTGGAATCCATTCAATTGTTAAATTATAGAGAGAAAAATTACCTAATAAATAAGGAGTAATATTGTGATAAGTAAAAAGCGGATTCTTATTTGTAACATTAATTAAAAATATTACTGATTGATTCCCTATGGAATTATTTAATTGAGTAAGTTTTTTTGAGAGAAAATCCTTTGTTTGAGAGTTAATTGCATCTTTAACTTCCTTAATCTGATTCATTAAGATAGAATTTTCTGATGAATTATACTGGATTATTGACTGAATATAGATCGGAGGATCATACGTTAATAACCGGCTTTTAATGATCTCAGGATTTGAAATATTATTCCAAGTTAGGTTAAAGTACCATAAACCCTGTTGAGGAAAATCAAGAAGAACGGATTTGAGATTAGAGAGAAAAATTGGTACAATACCACTAGTATTTAAGTTTTGAATATCTAAAATTGATCCATTCGGATCTATTATAGTTAAATTAAAATTAACAGAAGAATCTTGCCAGTTTAAAACCCATTTTATTCGTCTCATTTCAGAGGAAACATTTAAACTAAAAAGGGTGAAATTTCCGTTATTCACTAGAG